>JAXHUS010000513.1:0-13058 GCA_034189305.1 Thermodesulfobacteriota bacterium
TATTGATAGAGAGTCCTTTTACCAGATTATTAAGAACCATATTGACATTGCCGTCAAGATAATCCATCGTCTTTCAATAAGATTAAAAGATACAAATCAAATTATCTCCAGTATATTAATTAAAGATGACTTTAATAAGTTAGTTAAAAGCATTTTAAGTTTTGGAGATGAAAAGGATAATACTTTAAAAACAACGCTAAAAGTGTTACTTGAAAAAATCTGGAATATGGATAAAACTTCTTTAATTAAGTATTTAAAGAAATTGAAAGAAACGGATCTTATAAATATTCAAGGTGATGATTTAATAGTATCTGATACAAATAGACTTAAAGCTTTATTTAACGACATTAAAATAAACAGGCATGAATAAGGAAAGTAATGCAGGTTTATTGTTGCTTATTAAGAGTGTTTTTTAAGTAAGATGGTAATTTAATTGTATAGGAATTTTCATTTTGCTATCTTACAAATATTCGTCAAAGGGTTATGGTCGTGCAACTCGTTCCGGGCTCAGGTTCAGTCAACAGCAGGCTTAAGCCTGCTGTTATTGAGAAATGACACGCACCCGATAGCCGTAGGACGTAACGAGCAGCGTAACTGATGACCATAGACATTAACTTGTAGTCTAACGTAAGTAGACTGTCTACCTCGGTGGATGCTTATATAGTTAATAAAATAGGACAGGCGTTTTGTATGTCACCTTATGAAGGTAATGTTATTAAGTATTTTGAGGATTAAAATTTGATTCTGCCACAGAAATTGAGCGAAAGTGGGTGTTTTTAAAAGGTCTCAAACAATGGACAACAGCCTGTTAACAACCGACACTATCTATATGAAAGAAGTTAAAGCTATAGATAAAATCAAATTTGATGATGATGGTTTGGTTCCTGCGATAATTCAGGACGTTTTAAACGGACAGGTATTGATGATTGCCTATATGAACAGAAAATCCCTTTATAAAACGTTACATACAGGGAAGACTCATTTTTTTAGTCGAAAAAGAAAAAATATATGGTTAAAGGGAGAGACCTCCGGTCATTTTCAAATTGTAAGGGAAGTATTTATTGACTGTGACTCGGATGCCCTTTTGATAAAAGTGGAGCAGAAAGTAGCTGCATGTCATACCGGTTTTTATAGTTGCTTTTACCGTAAAATTGAAGAAGATAGGCTTAAAGAGGTAGGGCAAAAGGTGTTTGATCCTGAAAAGGTGTATAAATAAAAGGGATGGATATAGGAATCTATATTCACTTTCCTTTCTGCAGGAAGAAATGTCCTTACTGTAATTTTGCTTCATATGCCGGATTAAACCTCACCACATCTGAGTATATAAAAGGCTTGTTAAAAGAGGCTTATCATTATTTAAATCAAGATACCATAAAAGGTAAAGGAATAGATTCAGTTTATTTGGGAGGAGGTTCCCCTTCACTTTTATCACCTTTTTTGTTGGAAGATGTATTTAATTATATTTATGGAAGGTTGTACACCAATTATTATGTAGAAGTTACAATTGAAATAAATCCTGCAACTATCTCAAAGGAAAAGTTAAAGGCATATAGAAGTCTTGGTATAAATAGACTTAGTATTGGAGTTCAGAGTTTTCAGGACCCTTTTTTAAGGATTTTAGGAAGAGAACATACAGCAGATGAGGCAAAATATACATACTATCTTGCCCGGAAAGCAGGTTTTGGAAATATTGGGATTGATCTGATTTTTGGACTTCCGGATCAAAAATTGTCTGACTGGGAAAGGGACTTAAAGGAAGTAGAAAAACAAAAACCCGACCATATCTCCATTTATCTTTTAAGCATTGAAAAAGGAACCCCTTTCTATAAAAATAAGACCATTGTCCCCACGGACAATTCTTGCGTAAAGATGTATAATTTAGCCCATGATTATTTAAAGGCTTGCGGATATAGGGAATATGAAATATCAAATTTCTCGAAATCCGGATTTGAGTCACACCATAATCTTCGTTACTGGAATCGGGAAGATTATTTAGGATTAGGCTCTTCAGCCCATTCCTTTCTGCAGGAAGGTTTTGGAAAGCGTTGGTGGAACCGGACCCATCCTGAAGAATATCTAAAGCTTCTAAATCAAGGTAAAATTCCCGTATCGGGAAAAGAAACAATAGATTTAGAAGATGCCATGAAAGAGACGGTATTTTTAAAGCTAAGGCTTAAAAAAGGTCTTTCCAGAAAGGATTTTTATTTAAAGTTCTCAATTTTAATAGATGATGCCTTCCCCGGGGTTGTTGAAAAACTTGTTTCGGCAGGTCTTTTAAAAACAGAAGATGATTTTATTTTTTTGACTTCAAAAGGGAAGATCCTTTCCAATCAGGTATTTTTAGCTTTTTTTTAGAGAGGTTTCAGCTATATCAGGTGTTATTTTTAACAATTTAGCTATAGTCTTAAATCAACCCAGGTATCCGGAAAATATAGGATCAGCAGCAAGGGCGGCATTAAACTGGGGTATTAATAGGATTATTTTAGTTTCTCAGAGAAATCTTGATATGGAGAAGATGGAAAGGCTGGCTACCCATAATGCAATTAATCTGCTTAAGAATATGGAGACTTTCTCTGATCTTCAAAAAGCCCTTGAAAACTTTCAATATATAGTTGGAACTACCGCCCGTATCGGTGGAATTCGAAAGGAAATCATAACACCTGCAGAACTTGCAGATTCACTGATTTCCATATCACAAAATAACAAAATTGCTTTACTTTTTGGTCCGGAAAACACCGGTCTTACAAATAAAGAAATAAAGTATTGTGATATTATTGTAAATATACCCACAAGTGATTTTTCTTCTCTTAATCTTGGCCATGCCGTTGTCGTCATCTGTTATGAAATATGGGCTGCAAAAAATAACACAAAAAATTTTTTATCCCCAATCGCCACCTTTAAAGAGAAAGAAGAAATGTACAGTGAATTAAAAGAAATACTGGTTAAAATATCCTTCATCAACTATGAAAATCCTGATTTCTGGATGCTCAGATTGAGAAGATTTTTTTCCAGGATAACGCTTCGTGCAAAGGATGTAAAATTAATTAGAGGAATCTGCCGACAGATTGATTGGTATGGACGGAGGCGTTTTAAAGGTATGAGTTTAGATGAAATTAAAGAGAGTGTGGAAGATTAGTAAAAATCTTATCTTGAACAAAAGTTCAAATTAATATAAATTTATGCGTTTTAAATTCAGATGATTAATTTTTTTAATAATTCAGATAATATAGATGAAACCTCTTTTCCATCCTCGACTTATCAATCCTCCCTTTGAGGACCCCATTCTTTTTATCGATTTTCTTTATGATAAAAAAGCTATCATTTTTGATTTAGGGGATATTTCCAGACTTGATGGAAATGAAATCCTCAAAATAGAAAAGTGTTTTGTATCTCATACGCATATGGACCATTTTATAGGATTTGATTATCTTTTAAGAAGTATATTGCGCAGTAATAAGAAATTAGAATTTTTTGGGCCTCCAGGGTTTACTAAGAATGTTGAGGGAAAACTTAAGGGATATACATGGAATTTAGTTAAAAACTATTCTTTAGAACTTCATATTTATGAAGTAAGGCAAAGATCTATAAAAAGAAGTAAGTTTATATGCAGGGAGGGGTTTAAAAAATATACTTTTCCTTCATTACATTTTTATGAAACATTGATTGAAAATGCTCAATACAGTATTAAGGCGGTCCTTTTGGACCACTTTATTCCGTCCCTTGCCTTTTCTTTAAATGAGCAGTTTCATATCAATATAAATAAAGAAATCTTAAAAAAGTTGAAATTACCACCAGGTTCATGGCTAAAAGACTTAAAGAAGGCCATCTGGGAAAGAAAGCCTGATTCAATGGTGATTAATGTTCCTGGAGAAAATTATAGCTTTTCCTTAAAAGAACTCAAAGAAAAGTTAGTCATTATAACCCGGGGGCAAAAAATTACCTATATTGCCGATTGCTTGGGAACCCCTGAAAATTTTTCTAAAATTATTAAGCTTGCCAAAGGTTCTGACTATTTTTTTTGTGAGGCATATTTTTTAGAAGAAGATAATAATTTAGCTGAAACTCGAGGGCATCTTACGGCAAGTCAGGCCGGAATGCTGGCACGTGAAGCAGGAGCAAAGTTTTACAAGATTTTTCACTTTTCTCCCAGATATAAAATTTATGAAAAAAAATTATACGAAGAAGCAGAAAAAGCATTTCAATCTAAAAAATGACTTAAGGTTATGGTTAATAAAGGGTAAAAAAACTTGATAAAGAAGTTTGATTGGAAATTTTTATTGGGTATTTTAAGCAGCGGGTTGTTTCTATATCTTGCATTTAGAAATGTTAATCTGATTTTGGCCTTTGCAGTTTTTAAAAAAGTTAAATATTTTTACCTTATACTTATTCTATTTTTAACTGTCTTAAGTTACTATTTCCGTGCTGTAAGATGGTATTATCTTATGAGACCCCTTAAAAGCATCAGGATTTCCAGTCTTTTTTCCGCAACGATGATTGGGTTTATGGCCAATAATATCTTGCCGGCAAGACTGGGAGAGGTTTTTCGTGCATATATTATAGGTAGGAAAGAAAATGTTAAAAAAGCTGCTTCCTTTGCTACAATTATTTTGGAACGAATTTTTGACGCTACAATACTATCTTTTTTCCTTCTCTTTACACTGTTCTTTTTTACCCCTCCGGAATGGGTAAAAAAGGGGTCGTATATTTTTATTTGCATCTATTTTATAAGCCTTACATATATCATTGCTTTAGTTTTTAAAACAGAATCTACTTTTTCCTTTTCCCTTTTTTTTATTAAACTTTTTCCAAAAAAATTAAAAAATCGCCTGACAGAATTGTTGAATTCTTTTACCCTGGGCCTTGGGATTTTAAAAAGCATAAATCATTTGGGAATAGTTTTTATTCTATCTTTTATTATCTGGCTTTTTTGTATTCTTATTATACAGGTGCTTTTCTTTTCCTTTTCGTTACATCTTCCGTTTTATGCTGCATTTGTGCTTCTGGTATTTGTTTCTATGGGTATTACATTACCTTCTTCCCCCGGCTTTATAGGAACGTTCCAGTATTTCTGCATTATTACTCTTACTCTTTTTCCTGATGTATCTAAAGAAGCTGCCTTAAGCTATTCTATATTGTTCCATGCAAGTCAATATGTCCCTGTAACATTAATTGGATTATACTGCCTCTGGAAGGAACAGTTAACTTTTCTCGAACTTGAGAGACAGTCGCAAGACTGATTCTCCCGAAGCAATCAGGCCCTCTTTTATGCTCCTTTAGTATTAAAAGCATTTTTATCTTTACTAAAACGTGGGGATTGGGGTATTATATTATCTTTAAAAGAAAGAATTTGTGAACAAATTTATTCATTTAGGTAAAATTTTATTAGTTTTTGCGGTTGTTTTTGCTTTGCATTCTGTACTTTGGGCCGGTAACGGGTCCAGATATATTTTTAAATGGAAATTTGGGCATAACAAGACCCTTGAGTATGAATTTTCACAGGATATAGAAATATCAAAACAAAATAGCGGCAAAGATACGACTTTTACTTATAATCGTTATGGAATAATAAGAATTACAGGTATTGATGAAGAAAGTGCTGATATGAAACTAACCTTAATGAACCCGGAGCATGACCCTTCATCGGGATCGGAGGTTATGAATTATAAGATTAGTTCAGACGGGAAAATTATTCCCCTTGATAAAGATATTCCCTTTTCTTCTATGGCCACCCTTTTTGAAATACTGATGTCATTACCGTCTTCTCCTCTTGGAATAGGGGAGAAATATGTTCAGAAGATTTCCGTACCGCCAAAGATGAATAAATTTTCCTTGGAAGGTTCTGTAAATATTAACTATACAGGAAATAAAAAGGTTTTAGATAGAAACTGCGGTATTTTGAAACTTGCGATAAATCTGAAAGGGGCTTCCAGTGAAGCTTCGAGTTTAAAAGGAGAAAGTATTTCAGTCGGTAACGGCACTGCCTATTTTGATTTAAAAGGGGGCTGTTTCGTTTCAATTGAATCTGAGATGGAATCAAAGGCAGATTCTTTATTTAATATAGGCGTGGATCTCCATAAGATAAATATAAAACAGAAACAAAAAACTATATTAAGGTTAAAACAGAAATAAAAAAGCATTTGCTGTTTAAGGAATATATTTTATATGAAGTACTGGCGAATTCCTTTAGACATAGAAGATAGAGTAAAAAAGAGATACAGGATACTTATAATAGAAGACAGGTGCAAGGGATGCAATTTTTGTATAGAGTACTGTCCCAGGAATGTACTTAAAACAGCCTTATATTTTAATGTTAAAGGTTATCATCCCCCTGTTTGTGAGGATCATGAAATGTGTATGGGATGTGGTTTCTGTCAGATTATATGCCCTGAATTTTGTATTATTGTAGAAGAGGAGGATGGAAAAGATTGAGTAAATCGGTGCTTACCGGACAGCATTTTGTAAATGGTGATGTGGCCTGTGCCGAGGGAGCCATTGCTTGTGGTTGCCGTTTTTTTGCAGGGTACCCTATTACGCCTGCAACTGAAGTGGCTGAAAGAATGGCGGAACGGCTTCCCCAGGTGGGTGGAGTGTACATACAGATGGAAGATGAACTTGCCTCTATGGCAGCAATTCTTGGTGCTTCCTGGGGGGGGATGAAGGCAATGACTTCCACATCAGGCCCTGGTTTTAGCCTTATGATGGAAAATATTGGCCTTGGAATTATTACAGAAACTCCATGTGTAGTTGTAAATGTTCAGAGGGCAGGTCCTTCCACGGGTTTGCCTACTTTATGCGGGCAGGGGGATATAATGCAGGCTCGATGGGGGTCCCACGGTCATTATGAGATTATTGCGTTAAGTCCCGGCTCTCCTCAGGAGATATTTGATATTACAATACTTGCCTTTAATCTATCGGAAAAATACAGATTGCCAGTTATTATCCTGACAGATGAAATCGTCGGTCATATGTCTGAAAAAGTAGTTATACCCGATGAAAAAGAGATAGAAATAGTTAACCGAAAAACTCCCGAAGGGAGCAAGGAAAATTATATGCCATACATGACTGGAGATGATCTTGTTGCACCAATGGCAAAAGCCGGGGACGGCTACAGATTTCATATAACCGGCCTCACTCATGACAGTCGAGGCTATCCTGTATTAACTCCTGAAGTTCAGAAAGAGATGGTATATAAAATTGTAAACAAAATAAGAAAAAATAGAAAAGATATTATCTATTTTGAAGAAATAGAATTGGAAGGTGCCGATTTTGCCATAATAACTTATGGTATTTCAGTAAGGGTAGCTTTAAAAGCGGTTCAGATGTTAAAAAATGACGGAATTAAGTGCGGCATTCTAAAATTAATCACAATCTGGCCCTTTGCGGAAGAAAAGATAATTGAAATATGTGAAAGGGTAAAAGGTATTCTGGTTGTGGAAATAAATTTAGGACAGATATTTTTAGAAGTGAAAAGATGTGTGGAAGGGCGTGTTCCGGTAAAATTTTTAGGCCATGCCGGGGGAGCAGTTTTTAAGCCTGTAGAAATAATTCGTTTAATCAAAGAGCTTTCGGAAGATGGAAAAAATTGAAATATCCCCATTAGGCAATTTATTAAGAGAAGATCGTATCCCCCACATCTGGTGTTCGGGGTGTGGTATAGGTCTGGCGTTTTCAGCCTGTTTAAGGGCCATTAACGGGTCTTCCATTGAACAGGACAGGTTTATTATTATTTCAGGCATTGGTTGTTCGGGAAGGGCAGCTGGATATACCTATCTTGATTCCTTTCATACCACTCACGGGCGAGCAATTCCTTTTGCCACCGGAATAAAAATTGCCCGTCCTTCTTCCAAGGTAATTGTTTTTAGTGGAGACGGAGATCTGGTGGCCATTGGCGGCAATCATCTTATTAATGCCGCAAGGCGAAATATAGAAATGGTGGTAATCTGCATAAATAACTTCAATTATGGGATGACCGGAGGTCAGGAGGGTCCCAGCACTCCTTTTAAGTCCAGAACCACCACAACACCTTATGGTAATTTTGAGTCTCCATTTAATATACCATATTTGGTTGAATCGGCCGGTGCAATTTATATAGCCCGTTGGACTGCCTTGCATGTCAGGAGACTTTTTAAATCTATTCTTGAAGCAATAAATAAAAAAGGATTTAGTTTTATTGAGGTAATTTCAGCCTGCCCAACTTCTTTTGGCAGGAAAAATAAATTGGGCAACCCTTTGGAGATGTTAAAGTTTTTTCACAAAATAAGCGTAATTCAAAACAATATTCATACAAGGAAAGCGCATCTTGATTTAAGTAATGAGATTGTTGTCGGGAAATTTGTTGATATTGAAAGACCGGATTTTTTTGAACAGTATAAAGAAATTTTTGGATCCTTTCCAGGAGAAGAAGTTGATTAACAAATATGGCGAAATAGTAATTACCGGCTTTGGTGGACAGGGAATAGTTCTTGCCGGAAATATTCTTGGGAAAGCAGCTTCGATTTATGATAATCTATATGCTTCATTAACTCAATCTTATGGACCGGAAGCAAGGGGTGGGGCATGTTCTGCTCAGGTTGTGATATCTTCCGGGCCTGTATTGTATCCATACGCCGAAAACCCGGATATACTTATAGCCATGTCCCAGGAAGGTTATAATAAAAATGTTGACAAACTAAAACCGGGTGGAACTTTGATTGTTGATTGTGATCTTGTAAAACATGAGGTGGAAAGAAGGGATTTTGATTTTCGTGCCATTCCGGCTACTAAAATTGCAGAAGATTTAGGTTATAAAATGATGGCGAATATCGTCATTATTGGTTTTTTTACTTCAAAGAGTAAGCTTATATCAAAAAAAAGTATACAAAGGGCAATTGAGACTTCAGTACCAGCCGGAACGTATGAGAAAAACAAAACGGCCTTTACATCAGGTTTTAATTATAGGGATAACAGTGTACCGTCTTCTGTTCGGAATTAACCAATAAGAAATGATAAAAGGATAAAGCATTGAAATATGCAGTTCAAAATCTTATTGAATTCAGCAAAGACACAATCAATGGCCGTATTCTCCGGTGAGGTATAATGGATAACAGTGAATGGTTAGCATTTACATTTATAAGGAAAGTTAATATTAATGTCGGTTGAGAACTACAGCACCCTTATTATTGGGAGCGATATTGAATCTTTAAAGGCAGCTTACGACCTTGCCGTTATTGGACACCGGGTGATATTAGTTGAAGAGGGCAGAGAACTTGCCCCTTCTCTTTTAAAGATGGAAACCCTTCCTTCCGGTGTTAAGTCTGTTCATGCCTTTCATCCGCTTTTAATGGCGGTATATAATCACCCTAATATTGATATTGTAACCCTGTCAAAGGTGGATGAAGTTCATCATTCTAAGTTTGGATTTACTGCTATTATTAGACAGGAGCCCAGTTTTATAGAAAGTAGTGTCTGCTGTTTTTGCGGAAAATGTAGAGATATCTGCCCTGTTGACATAAATGGCGGCAAAAAACCTTTATATTATTTATCTACTCTTGGAATACCAAGAACATTTTTTATTGACAAAAGAGAAGATCCTCCATGTAAAAAGGCATGTCCTTTAGGTATAAATATCCAGGGGTACCTGGCTCTGATATCTAAAGGGAAATTTGTTGAAGCCCTGGAACTGGTACGAGAAAGTACACCTTTAGCTGGAGTTTTAGGCAGGATATGTACCCATCCATGTGAAAATGAATGCAGGAGAGGTGAAGTAGATGAACCTGTTTCTATATGCAGATCAAAACGATTCATATCGGATTATGAGATGAGGGTTAAAAAACCTTCTTACAGCAAACTTAAGATTCATAGAATTTATAAAGAGAAGATTGCGATTATAGGTTCCGGTCCTGCAGGTCTCACGGCTGCATGGGAACTGGCAAGGGCAGGATATTCTTCAACAATATTTGAAGCTATGTCCTCACCAGGGGGAATGCTTCGCACTGCTATTACGGAATTCCGCCTGCCTAAGGACGTTCTTAACGAAGAAATAAAGGCAATTACTGATTTAGGAGTAAAAATAGTTACAGATACCCCCATTGGGAAGAAAAAACCTATAGAATCGATGTTTGAAGAAGGATTTGATGCGGTATTAATTACAACAGGGGCATATTTAAACAAAAAGTTTGGGATATCCGGGGAGGAGTTGCACGGTGTACAGAGTTGCATTCCCTTTTTAAGAAAGGTTAACGTTGGGAAAAAACCCAGAGTTGGCAATATTACGGCGGTATTTGGGGGCGGGAATTCAGCCATGGAAACTGCCCGTACCATCCTTCGTCTGGGAGCAAAGGAAGTGCATGTTTTTTGCTGGCGTCCACCTGAAGAGATTGAGGCAGACCCATATGAAATAGCAATGGCTGTAGAAGAGGGCATAGAAATACATTACCTGACATCACCAATAGCTTTTATGGGAACAAATGGGGTATTAAAAAAGGTAATATGCGTTAAAATGAGGTTGGGCAGTTTGGGGCCCGACGGCTTTCATCAACCCCTTCCGATTCAAGGAAGCGAATTTGAAAAAGATATTGATATGGCAGTTATTGCGATAGGACAGGAACCTGATTTGAGCTTTTTGTCAAAGGACAGCCCCATCAGTGTCTCTAAAAGAAGTACTATCTATGTAAATGATGCATATCATACTGAACAAAAAGGCGTTTTTGCAGCAGGGGATGTAGTTACCGGAGCATCTACTATAGTTCAGGCAATGGGTGCTGCTAAGAAAGCCGCCTTTTCCATACATCGTTTTCTTAGGGGAGAAAAATGGGAAGAGGGGATGGAGGATAAATCTATAAAAGAACCCATACCTTCGATTGATCCGGAGACTAGAAAAGTACCAAGAAATGAAGTTCCCATGCTTAAAACAGAAGAAAGAATTCATAATTTTAATGAAGTAGAACTGGGATTTACAAAGGAACAGGCGGTAGCTGAGGCGAATCGCTGTATAAATTGCGGGATTTGCAGCGGATGCAGGTTATGTGAATCTGCATGTGGAGAAGTTAATGCTATTTCCCATTCCAGTATGGTAAAATACATGGAATGCAACTTTCAGTCCCTTATTTCACCAAAAAAAGTGGATGAAAAATTTTTGGGAAGGCTTCCACCGGAAAGGATCTTTTGTGAGGAAGAACTGGAAGAAAGTATAACGGATTTGGATGACGCTGTTTTTTTAGGGGCGGGTCTTGCGGGAAGAGTTGCTGCTTTCCTTGCATCGAAAATGAGGGTGGTTCCGAAGGTAAAAAGAAAAAGTTTCCATTTTAAAAAGGGAATAAAGATTGGAGTATTTTTATGTACATGTAATGAAACTATCGGCAATAAGGAAATTTTAGGAGAACTCTTAAAGTTCTCCAGTTCTTTTGATGACGTGGTATGCGCCCGGATAGTAAACTCCGCATGTCACCCTCAGGGTGGCGAAGAAATTATAAAGATTATAAACGAGAAAAAGTTAACCCGTGTCTTTTTGGGTTCATGTGTGTGTTGTTCCCTTGATATGATTTGTACCGCATGTAATGATCAGAGGCTAAGACTAAAAAGAAACCTTTTCAGTATATATGGACTTAATCCGTCAATATTTGAAATGGTTAATTTTAAGAACTTTTTTAATACAAGAAGTTCTCCTGTTTCTTCTGTTGTCCTGGATAGCGCAAAAGAGTTGCTTGAAGCAGCCCTTGTTCGTGCCAGGAGTTTAAAAAAACTTCCCTCCGAGCTTACTCAGCTTGAAAAGACTGTAGCGGTAGTAGGCGCTGACCTTACCGCATGTCATGCAGCAAATGAACTGGAACGCATGGGGCACCATGTTTTTTTAATTGATGAAGAAGTTAAAAGGGAAAATATTCCTGAAAAGACATGGAATAAAATTGCAATAAATAAAATAACTTATCACTCTGGAGCGGAAATAATTTCTATAAGTGGATTTATGGGAAATTTTTGTATTGACCTTAAGGATGGCAAAAGTACTAAAATTATTGTCTCTTCAATTCTGTTTTCTAACGAGGTAGCCCTTGCCAACATACCCTTTTTGGGTAATCTTTCAAAAAAAGCTTTTTCCCATTTGCCTCTTCCGGGATTCCAGAGTTTTTATCTCTGGAGCACGGGAATACCTGGAATTTTTCAAATTGTCATACCCGACAAGCCGGATTTTTCGAAAAAGAATTTACCGGGTGAGGCAGCAGCGGCTCAGGTTTCAGCCCTTATGGGAAAAATGAAAATCAGAGAAAAGAATATTGTAGCATGGGTAACAAAGGAGTTATGCAGAGGCTGTGGAAATTGTGAGGAAATATGTCCCTTTGCAGGTGTTGAAATAGAAACTGATGAAATGGGCAGGAAGTATGCCCAGGTAATTCCGGTGCACTGTCAGGGCTGTGGAGCATGTCTTTCCGTATGTCCAACAGGAGCCATTGAAATATTACACAAAACAACAAAGCATATAGATGATATTATTAAAGTAATAATGAAATGAAAATGGATTTTAAAATACTTTTTTTCCTTTGTAATTGGGCTCCCTGGTCGTGTTATTTAGAAATGGGGGAAAATAAAACTCCTTTACCGGGAGAGGTAAAGGTTATAAGGGTTATGTGTGCAAGTAGAATTATACCTGCACATATACTAAAAGCCTTTTCCGTGGGTGCGGATGGAGTATTGATAGGCTCATGTATGGATGATAACTGTCAAAATCTGTTTGGACCTTCGGTTGTTCAGGACCATATTGTAAATACAGGTGAGTTAATGGAACTTCTCGGGCTTAAAAAAGAGCGGCTTGCCTTAAAAAAGTTTTTCCCCCATGAATCCGAGGAAATGGCAAGGGAGGTTGAGGAGTTTTTAGTACAAATAAAAAAAATGGGGAAAAGTCCTATTGCTGCAACGTTTTGAGGAGTAATGAAAGACTGGATAAAAAAGAGAGATACAGAAGAACTTAAGGAGTTGATTAAAAAATGGGGAATTTATGCCTGTCAGGATTGTGGAAAGTGTACGGGGTCCTGTCCTGTCGCTTTAGCTTTGGAAAATTTTTCCCCGAGACTTGCGGCAAGCAGGCT
>JAXHUS010000514.1:0-2441 GCA_034189305.1 Thermodesulfobacteriota bacterium
TTTAAATCTTTTATGAGAATCTCCTCCATCAATTGATCCACCCTTTCAATATTAATGGAAAAACTGGGATCTGCAAACCAGAATTTCTTAACCCCCTTTCTATATATCCATTCAATTTCTCCCACCACCCTTTCTATTGAATGAAACCTTACCTTACGTTTAAAGGCATTAGGGGTATAACAGAAAACACATCTGTATGGGCAACCCCTTGAAGTCAGGAGGATTGCCTCTTCAAGACTTGAAAAATCAATAAGGTCATTCTGAAGATATGGGGAAGGATATTTATCCAGATCTTTATATGGATCAATATGAGGCCCGTCATAAAATAAATCATCCTCACATTTGCATGAACTCCCCGGAACTATAATATTGTCCCTTTTATCCCTTATTGCCGAAGCTATGTTTAACAGGGCGATCTCACCTTCGTCCCTACTGATAAAATCAATTGAACCTTTGGGTTCTAAGGCGGATGAGGGCAGAAAGGTTGCCTGGGGACCTCCTATAACTACCTTGATCCCCGGATCAATGGATTTTATATAATGTGCTATTCCGATAACAAAGAGAATATTCCTCTGATAAGTGGAAAATCCCACCAATTCCGGTTTGAATTCATTAATATAGGAATGGAGAAAATGGGCTGAAAAATGGGTGTTCTCTCCGATATTCATAACATTTGCATTGAACCCATGCTCCCTTAAAAATGCAGCTAAATAAGCAATAGAAATAGGGGTGGCCGGTGGGATAAAAGGATTTATTTCGATTAACAGTATATTCATTTTATATTAAATTATTCCATCCTCCTCCTGAATTAATCTGGAATTTATTTATCAACTCTATGGATGTAAGTCAATAAATAATATGGATACCTTTAACCTTTCGATTTCTTTAAAAAAAATCTTGACAAGACTTTTAACATAAGATATAAATTTAGACTTGAACTGAATGAACAATCATTCATTTTATGGAACCAAAAATAAAAAATAGTTGAGAATTTTTATAAATTAATGCTGAATGATATATTAATAGAAAAAAAAACATCTGTTTTAAAAGGATGGCTTAAACAAATACTGGATACTTACCCCATCGAAACCTCACGATTTCTTAAACAAGAAAAAGACCGTTTTCTTAACCCTGTAGGATATACCTTCACTAAAGAAATAGAAGCCATATATGAAGAGCTTCTCAATGAAAAAAATTCTGACAGGCTTTTTGCAAGCCTTGAAAATATTATTAAAATTAAGGCGGTTCAAGAATTTTCCCCCTCCGAAGCTATTTCATTTATCTTTATATTAAAGGGAGTAATAAGAGAAGAATTAAAGAATAACATTCGGGGAAATGATATGGCTTATGAGCTGATGGAAATCGATAATAAAATAGATACACTCGCCCTTTTATCTTTTGACATTTATATGAAATGTCGGGAAAAGATATATGAAATCAGGGTAAATGAAACAAAAAGGAATTTATCCAGTTTTTTAAAAAGAGCAAAGCTTATATATGAAATCCCGGATGAAGAATTGAGTTTCAAAGGGAAAACAATATAAAAAATGAGGTGAGAGTCAATGAATTTTAATCAATCTTTTTTCTTTTCCCTTTTCATAGTTCTATTATTATCTTTATTAGCTGTTGTCGGAGTTAAGGCAAATCTTCTCTTCCTTTTAGGAATTGCCATACCGTATCTGGCAGTTATTATATTCTTCGTTGGAATGTTTTATTGTATCTGGAAGTGGGTGTCCGTACCCGTTCCCTTTCGTATTCCCACAACCTGCGGACAACAGAAATCCCTCCCCTGGGTAAAGGCAAATAATCTTGAAAGCCCATATAATACCATTGGTGTGATAGTAAGAATGGCCCTGGAAGTGCTGCTTTTCCGTAGTCTTTTTAGAAACACAAAAGCAGAGGTCCGAGAGGGACCAAAGGTATCTTACTGGTCTGCTAAATGGCTCTGGCTTGCTGCGATTGTATTTCACTGGGCCTTTCTCACCGTTTTATTACGTCACCTCAGATTTTTCATGGAACCTGTTCCCTGTTGTCTTCATTTACTTGAAAGTGTGGATGGTTTCCTGCAAATTGGTACGCCAGGTGTCTATATGAGCGGTTTAGCCCTTCTGGCTGCCGCAATTTATCTTCTTCTTAGAAGGGTTTTTATTCCACAACTTCGATATATTTCCCTTCCGGCGGATTATTTTCCAATATTTCTAATTATAGGCATTGCCCTTAGCGGTATCCTTATGCGGCATTTCTACAAGGTGGATATAGTTGCTGTAAAGGAATTTACTCTGGGAATTGCCGGTTTTCGTCCTTTTATACCCGATGGAATCGGCGTTATGTTTTATGTCCATCTGTTTCTTATCTGTGCGCTTTTTATCTACTTCCCATTCAGTAAGCTTGTCCATATGGCAGGTGTCTTTTTGAGTCCCACAAGAAATCTTGCAAATAAC
>JAXHUS010000515.1:0-3853 GCA_034189305.1 Thermodesulfobacteriota bacterium
TAAAAACTATGAAGCCGTCACCCTTTTTGTTTCTTAAAAATACAAACACCAGGGAAATATATAAAACATTTTCACACTTTAAACATAGATTCACTGACGGTAATGCGGTTTCTGAAATGTTATACGGCATAAAGCATGTTATAGAAAAATACGGCTCCCTTTATAGATGCTTCATGTCAGGTTTTAATAATAATGATGATATAATCCTGCCTGCCCTCAATGCCTTTGTTAATGAATTAACTTCATTTTATGACGTAAGGCAAAATAGCCTTTTGCCTTCACCCGAAAAGGGCAGCGCAATAAAAAGGTTGAACCTTTTTCTTCGCTGGATGGTAAGGTATGATGAAGTGGATCCGGGAGGATGGGAAGGAATTCCTGCATCAAAGCTTGTAATTCCCCTTGATACCCACATGCACAAAATCGGTCTGCTTTTAAAACTGACGGAAAGAAAACAGGCAAACCTTCAAACTGCCTTGGAAATAACGTATGCCTTTAGAAAAATCATCCCTGAAGATCCGGTAAGATATGACTTTGCCCTTACACGCATGGGGATCAGGAAAGAGCTTGATTTTCATGAATTTATCAGATAAGAATTTTTATTTTTGACACTACTTTACGCAGACTTTTATTTCTGTTAAAGGGTCTGTGAAAATCGGTCATCAATCTCATATCCAATACTCCTGTATCCATGACGACGCTTTTCGTTCATCCTGGCCAGCATGGGAACTTCGGTGTCAGCATAATCATATATAATTACTTCCTTTTTCATATCATGCAAACGGTGAAGCCTTCCGGCATACTGGGCCAAAGTTCCGCGCCATGATACCGGATGAACTAAAAATAATGTATCAAGGCGGGTATCGTCAAATCCTTCACCCAGATACCGCCCGGTGGCTACTATAATCCTTTCCTCTTCTTCAGGAATGTCTTTTATCTTCTCTGTAATAAAATATCTTTGTTTCTGTCCCATGCCCCCTTTCAGTACAATAACATTTTTCATAAGCAAAGAAAGACGATCCGCCAAAAGCGCCAGATGCTCTTTCCGTTCCGTTAGAAGAACCGGAGATCGTTTTGCCCTGACAGCTTTTAACACATCTTCAACAACCATGTTATTGCGTTCTTTATCATAAATTAACTCAGAGTATATCTCGTGAATGCTCAGGTCTTCTTTATTTTTCAGTGCTTTAGACAGTTTAAATCCGGTTTTGCGTATAACTACCCTGTGATGAAAGGGTCGGGCTTTTGCCTGCTTGCGGTCGTCAATCCGGTGTCTGACCGGCCCGCATTGCATAAAGATAATCGGATGATGACCATCTTTTCGAGTTACTGTAGCTGACAGGCCGGTTACATATTTTGCCTTACATTGCCTGGCAACTATCTCAAAGCTTCTGGCTGAAATATGATGGCACTCGTCCACAACTAAATGTCCATACTCCCCTACGATGTCATCCACCACTCCTTTTTTATTAATGCTCTGGATTATTCCCACATCGATTATACCTGATAGTTTACGTTTCCCCCCTCCTATCCGACCGATCCTGTCCGGAGCAATCCCCAAAAAACTGCTTAAACGGTCAACCCACTGATCAAACAAATGCTTGCGGTGTACTAAAACAAGGGTGTTTACCATACGTTTGGCTATTATATAAGCGGCAATAACAGTTTTACCAAAGGCAGTGGTAGCTGAAAGCACACCTGTATCATGATTTAAGAGGGCTTCGGCAGCCATTTGCTGATCATGTCTGAGGGTGCCTGAAAAATTCACGTCTATTTGAATGCCGAAAAATCTTTCATCTATAATTTTAGGTTTCACCTTTATGGAATGTAACAGTTCTAATACATCATCAAGACAGCCCCGCGGTATTCCAATATGTTTTGGGAAATCTTCACAACAGCTTATAATGCGGGGTTTGTTAAAAATTGGAAGACGCATTGCCTGGGCCCTGTAAAAATCAGGGTTTTGAAAGGCAGCCAGGCGTATTAAGCGATTTAATAAAACAGGTGGGAGTTTTTCTTTTGCCACATAAACCTGGTTACTCAAAACCAGTTCAATCATCTCCGGTAACGGACCGGTAATGGGAAGTTCTTTCCTGCATCCTGACGGAGGTGCTGTCCAGGGTTCGTCATCATCTTCATCAGTTGTGACCATTCTTACCCCGACAACGCTTCCCCGACCCACGGCATCATCAACAATAGTTTCAACTTCATTGCGGCTCATACAGCGTATTGATGAGAGGAATGCCCACTGGTCTGGATACGGAGCAAAGTTTTCGCCCAGAAAAATACTGTTGTCTTTTTCCCTTGGACCTTTCTGAAGGGGAAGGGCGATCAGATTTCCAAAACCACCCTTAGGCATTGTATCCTGATTTGGAAAGAGACGATCATAGGAATCAAGGCCAAGCTCAGGACGACGTTCCATAGTTTCCGTCAAAATAAATGAGCCCATTTTCCTTGCCATTACAGCAGGGACCGGTTCAGAGAAAAAAATCCATACATGTCCGCCATTACCGGAGCGGGAACGTTCAAGGGCATACGGTATGTTAAAGGACTTACATGTTTCAAGAAATGCAAAGGCATCTTCCATCCATGTGCTTTTGTCAGAATCTACAGCAATAAACCAGCATGTGTCATCAGGTAACAGCGGATAAACACCGATTGTAAAATCGCCCTTTGATTTGCCTTCCGGGTCGGATCCCAGAAGGTGATTTCTTATAACTTCATCCGTAACAGGGAAAAATGCACTGTTTTTACAGGCACTACATTTAATCATAGGCTTTTTGCATATTCTCCTAATCCACTCATTACGGCAGGCGGGATGATAACCATGCCTCCCTGTTCTCACAGTTTCAAAGCGTTTAGGATATACATCCTCCCTTCCTTTGAAAAGCATTCGAAAAAGAGAAATTTTTTCCTCCTGAGAGGACTGGTTTGTCACCTGTGCCTTGCCTACAAAAGGTAAAGATTTAGAAGCTTGACTGATTAATTCCTTTTCCCGTTTCAGTTTTTTGATCTTTTCAATAATTACCGACCGTTTCGTATCCAGATCAGCCAATTCCTTTTCTGCAGCAGCAATCAATAGATTAATTTCCCTGATACTTAACACTAATTGCCCCGGTTGATTATTTATTTTGGATTTTTATTTTACCACTTCTCAAACTTATTTTGTACGGTTAGATTGGCAGAGTGTATGGGAATGCGTCCTTTAAATGTTCAACTAAAAATAAGGCTGTTCCTTTAATTGCATCCCCTTCTCTTTTATATTTAATAGTATAGGAAATTTCATTTTAAATAATAACTATAGAAACTTTACATTTTAGTTCACTTAAATTGATAAACTTTCTCATTCATACCAATTCGATTTCATAGCTTAAAGAAATATCCACAAAATTAACATATTTATAGGACAAATAGCTTATAATTCTTTAATGTTTGATAACGAATTGGTATCAAAAGGATATGGAAAAAAAATAGAATATTCCCTCATTTCCTGGTTACAACAAAAGGTAGGTCCGGTTTCAGGGGATTCACCCCGGTTAAATACAAAAAATATGATAATAACTGCATTAGTCACTTGTAATAATGGATGAGGAACCTGCAGTAAGGAGTTTATATATTATTATTGGAAGAGTAAGTTCATAAAGCGTAAGCTGAGGGCCGGCTAATCGTAGCATTTCAGTTAGGTCTTTGTCATTGGGTATTTGTTGGTACATAACAGGTTGTTGTGGTGTATCAGGAGCGCACCAATCGGGGGGGCTAACTGAATAATGACCTGAGCAGGGTAATGGCCGAACATCATAAATAAAACATATATTATCTACAAGAAACGGGCATTGGATGTTCATGTCAAAATAAC
>JAXHUS010000516.1:0-6734 GCA_034189305.1 Thermodesulfobacteriota bacterium
ATAATTTTTACCTTCACTGACTTTACACATTTTAACGTTTCAGCAGTGTTGTCATATCCCACATGGGGAGAAAGATTGCCAGAGCCATAAATAAAACCATCCCCCCTATTGCTACGATCAATATCGGTTCAATGAAAGTAGAGAGCTTATTGATGGTATATTCCACATCCAGATCATAGTATTGTGCCACTTTGACCATCATATCATCAAGCTTACCCGATTGTTCACCCACAGAAACCATCTGTACAACCATAGGTGTAAATACCCCGGCCTCTTTTAACGGCCCGGATATACCGCTTCCTTCCTCAACACTTTCCATCAGTTTCTTCAATTTCTGGGAGATGAACGTATTGCCTACGGTTTCAGAGGTAATTTTAAGGGTTTGCAATATGGGAATACCGCTTCTTATCAACATTCCAAATATATACGAGAATCTGGATATGGCAATCTTTAAAAAGAGGGTGCCGAACATGGGAACCCTTATTTTAAAGTTATCCCATCTGAGTCTGCCCGGTCCGGTATTTATGTACCAGTGAAATCCCAGGGCAATAGATACCGTTGCCACAATTCCTATATACCAGTATTGATGGAAAAGATGGTTTATACCAATCATTATCCTGGTAGGTAATGGGAGGGTTTCTCCAAATTTGCTAAAAATAGATGCAAACCTGGGGATTACAAAGGTTATCAGCACAATAAAGGCCGATGTTATGGCTGTTAAAACAATTTTGGGATAGCGTGTGGCAGCATTTATCCTGGCCCTGATATCCTTTTCGTATTCAGTTAAAGCGGATAGACGGTCCAGGATTTTATCAAGGGTGCCTGCCGCTTCTCCTGCTTTTATCATACTGACATACAGGGAAGAGAATACTTTTGGGTGCCTTGCCATAGCATCCGACAGGGAAGTTCCCTCTTCAATATCGGTGCTTATCTTATTTATAACCGCTTTCATTCTTTTGTCTTCAGCCTGTTCCGACAGGGCATAAAGCCCGGCAAGCAGGGGAATTCCGGCGCCAACCTGAGCGCTTAACTGACGGCTGAATAAAATCAAATCATCGATGCTTATACGTGGGTTAAAAATATTAAATGATATGACATCCTTCTTTTCCTGAATGGAGACCGGGATGTAACCTGATTTATCCAGTTTGGCGGCAACCGTATCATAATCAGGGGCTTCCATAACTCCATTTATTGCCTTGCCGGATTTATCTCTAACTTTGTATTTGTATGTTGACATGGCAAAAACCAAACCTCTCGTCGGTGGGGAAAGCCTGTGTCATCTTATATGTCTCTAAAACCGATTGATGGGCCTTATAGCCAGACGGTTAAGTCCATGAAATCTCTTAATTTTTTCATCTCATTCCCCTACCTGCTACTTACTTTTTTTGTAGATACTTCCTTATGATTATTAATAGATCTTTCCATTCAAAGGGCTTTAATACATATTCATCGGCTCCGGTCTCCAACCCCATTAACCTATCAGCCTCCTGTGTTTTTGCGGTTAACATGATAATGGGAATGTGTTTATATTTTTCATCAAACTTTAATAAACGGCACACTTTGTACCCGTCCATCTTGGGCAGCATGATATCCAGAAGTATAAGATCCGGCATTTCTTTTCTTGCTTTTTGCAGCGCCTCTTCACCATCTTTGGCCAGCAGACATTCAAATTCTTCAGATTCCAGTCTGGCCTGGAGTAATTCCTGAATATCTTTTTCGTCCTCAACAATCAAAACTCTCTTATTATCCAATTATTTCCTCCTTAATTTTCCCATGCCCTTAAAATGACCATAAATTAACTGTTATAAATTTGTTCCCTGCAATAATTTCTTTTCATACATAAGTTCACTCCGGGCATTTTTTATCAACTCTTCTCCTGTAACCCCGTCTTCAGGGCAGCCTGCTACTCCCGAGACCATGTTAACTTTTATAGATTGCCCGTCCACCACAAATGTTTGCCCGGCAATCACTTTTTGCAGCCTTCTGCACAAAGCTATTGCCTTCTCCTTGTTTGTATAAGTCAAAATAACAGATAACCAGTCACATGCCTGGGTTTCTACCAGATCCGTGTTCTTTCGGACAACATCCTGAATAACTTCCTTAATTTTCTTCGTAAGAAGAATAACTTTTGATTTTCCGTAGGATCCAGGAAAATAATCACACTGCTCTAATTCCATTATTATCAATGATAAGTCGTATTTTTCCTTCGCCTCTGCGATTTCTCTGTTCAGTTGGTCAATAAGTACCCGCTGGGTATTATATATAGGCAGAGTAAACATAAATCTGGAACCCCGTCCTTCCTTGCTTTCCGCCCATATATTTCCCCCCTGGGCCTCAACCAGACCCCTAACAATGGACAACCCCAATCCGGTACCCTCTGATTCTTTAATAAGAGATCCCTCTACCTGATAGAATTTCTCAAATATTTTTTCTATCCCATCAGGGGGTATGCCTATGCCTGTATCTGCGACGGAAATTTCTATAAAATCTCTATCGGGTTCCGAATCCTTGACTGAGATATTAATCCGTCCTCCTTCAGGGGTAAACTTTATGGCATTATCAATCAGGTTAATAAATATTTGAACAAGTTTGTCCTGATCTCCATAAATCTGTGGCAGGCCGGATGGTATCTCCTTATGGATGGAAATGGACTTTTTACTGCTTTTTTCTGCGACGGAGGCGATTGCCGTATCAAGAGGGTTAAGTAAATCTAAGGAATTTAAACTAATCTTCATACTCTTTGACTCTATTTTGGAAAGATCAAGGAGTTCATTAATAATGCCTGTAAGTCTGTTGATATTCCTATCGGCCATGGAGAGAAATTTCTTCTGATTTTTATTTATCTCCCCTGCCGTTTCGTCTAATATTATACTAACGGCATTTTTTATAGAGGTCAGGGGGGTTCTCAATTCATGAGAAGCTATGGAAACAAACTCTGACTTCATCCGGTCAACTTCCTTCTCTTTAGAGATGTCTCTCAGTGCCACAACGATTCCGAGAATCTCCCCTTTCCTTCCAAGAACGGAGGAAACCTGTGCCTGATAGTATATATCGTAAATAAAAACCTCAATTTTTATGGAGTTTTTTCCTTCCTCTTTTAATAATGCAGCAGGATCATAACCCAGTAATTTACTGATAATATTAAAATTAATGTCGGTATCCTTAAAGCTATCCAGATGCAAGGCCTTTTTTGCGGCAGGATTGATAAGGAGTATCTCTTTCTTTTTACCTATCATTATAACACCATCTACCATACTATCAACCATTACTTCCATCCTGGTTTTTTCCGCCGCAATTGCCTGTTTCAGCCGTTCCTGATTTTCCTCAGCCTTCTTGCGATGGGTGATGTCCTGCACTATGGCCACTATAGAACCGGTTGTCATCTTTTTCCCATAGTCCTTCCGGGGTTGAATCCTTATCATGATGTGACGTTTCAATATCCCGTCATATGTTTCGCATTGGGTGGGCTGACCCCGGTTAATCTCGTCCCAGGCCTGTTTCCAGAAAGAATTGAGATAACAGGAAGAAATGGTGCAATGGGGATGAAGAAGCTCATGAAAACCAAGTCCGTTAACGGCAATAACCTTTCCAAGCTTCCAGGTTTCCACGGTCCTGTTTGCCCGTATGATGAAACCCCGATTGTCCAGAAGACATATAAGCTCAGGCAACAAATCGACTGTGTACTCCCATTCCTGCTTTGCCCGCTCGATCTTCATCAGGAGCTCTTTTTGTGCTTCCTCTACCCGTTTTAGTTCCCCTATGACAGCCTCTGATTCTTTTGGTGCAGCCCGTTGGTTTTTACTGTTAGTTTCCGATTGTTTATGGAAAGTCCTGGTTTTACGCATATCCCTTCTCTTTAAATATATATGGGTTATGTCTGATAGACCTTAAAGGCATTAAGATCGATCTTATTTAACCTGTGTCTCTCACGCCCTTCCAGTAAAAAATCCTGAAAGCCATTATCCTCTCTTTAAAATTCTTTATTTAATGGGTATTAACTATCATCTATAATCGAATACTCATTAAAATTCAACTAAATTTTGAGAATATACACAAATTTTATTTTTTATTTTCCCTTCTTTTCTTTTTGTGTCATCTATTTATTTAAATAGTATAGAAATTTCATTCCAGGATGCCCTGCTGGCCTTTGAATATCCACCTGTCAATGATTTCGAAGACGCTCTCTCTTTTGATCGGCTTTGTAATATAGTCATTCATGCCTGCGTTAAGACACTTCTCCCGATCCCCTTTCATTGCATGAGCTGTCATGGCAACGATGGATATGGCGTCAAATCCTTTCTCCCTGATTGCTTTTGTTGCTTCTATTCCATCCATCTCCGGCATTTGAATATCCATAAAGATAAGGTCGAAATTATCAGGGGAGCCTGTGTACTTTTTAACTGCTTCCTGACCGTTATTGGCTACCTCCACCTGATACCCTGCCTTGGTGAGCATTATCATGGCCAATTTCTGGTTGACCGGGTTGTCTTCCGCCAGAAGGATACGTACTGAGTGTTTCATCTCCTCCTTGACTGAGTATCGGGTAATGATCTTCTGTTTTACCGCTTTAACCTCTTCACCTGTTTCTTTCTGATTCCCTGCTATCTTTTCCAATATCCGGTAGAGATTTTCTCTGCGAATCGGCTTGGTCAGGAAGGCGGAAAATCCTGCCTCTTCACACTTTTGGGCATCCCGCTCCATTAAAGAAGATAAAGCAAGCAGCGGGAGATCTGAGATTTGAGATTGGGAAGTACGAATCTGTTTTGCAACTTCATATCCACTCATATTTGGCATCTGAATATCGGTGATACAAAGGTCAAAAGGTTTCTCATCCTCCAGGGCCTTCTGTAAATTCGTCAGCACTTCCTCTCCGCATCCGAGAGCGACTACTTCTATACCAACCGACTCTAAAATGTGTGTTAATATCTCCAGGTTAGTCGGGTTGTCATCAACTATAAGAGCCTTCTTGCCGGAAAGCGATGCCGGTGTAAATATTACAGCTTTTTTATTTTTTACTTTTCCGAGCCAGGCAGTAAAATGAAAGGTGCTTCCCGGACCTCCGATTTTGAATTTTGAATTTTTGATTTTTAATTTCGATTCCTCATTCGACTCTACCCAGACATTACCATCCATAAGATTAGATATCTGTGTGCATATGGATAAACCCAGACCGGTACCGCCATGTCTTCTCGTGGCAGAACCGTCAGCCTGCTGAAAGGGTTCAAAAATGTTGGCCAGCTTCTCCTCTGGGATACCGATGCCCGTATCCCGGACTATGGCATGAAGTTTTATTTGATCTTCTTTCTCCTCTTCAATATCAAGAGAGAGTTCGATCTCTCCCCACTCGGTAAATTTGGAAGCATTACCCATCAGGTTGGTCATGACCTGCTTCATTCGTGCCGGATCTCCTCTCACATAAGAAGGAAGATTATCTCCGATACGGCACAGAATCTCAACCGGCCGAGAGCCGATTCTGGGACGGATAATGTCACAAACATCATAAGCAATAAATTCCGGATCAAATTCAATCTCATTAAAACTCAACTCTCCGGCTTCGATCTTTGAAAAATCAAGGATATCTTCAATTAATGAAAGCAGTGCTTCCCCACTATTCTTGATGGTTTTTGTATAATCGATCTGAATTTCATTCAAGTCGGTATCAAACAGCATATCGGTAAAACCGATGACTGCATTCATGGGTGTACGGATTTCATGGGACATATTAGCCAGGAATTCGCTTTTGGCCCTGTCGGCTTCTTCGGCTTTTTCTTTGGCCTTTTGTAATTTTACAACTGTCTGTTTTAGTTCCTGGTTGATGCGTGAAAGTTCGGCAGTACGTTCTGCTACCTGTTCTTCAAGCTGATTCCGGTGTTGTTTGAGTTCTTTGTCACGCATCTGAATTTGTTCCAGCATCTCATTGAACCCATCAATAAGTACACCTATTTCGTCATGACTCTGTTTTTCTGCCCTGATTGAGTAGTCTTTTTCCTGCGAAACATTTTTCGCCTTACGGGACAGGTTCAATATCGGCATTGAAATAAACCGCTGGAATCTTAATGAAAGTAAGTAGGCCACAAATATGGATGCCAGCATAATAATAGTAGTAATACCAAAGAAGAACCTCAGACGCGAGTGGAATGCCTGTAGATCAGCACGTATATAGACCGTACCTATGTTCTCATCATCGAAAATTATTTTCCTTACTAGATCCAGGTAGTCTCTGGAAAAATAATGCCCCTCCTTTAGTATCTTCGGTATCTTTGCATGCTGATCTCCTTCAGGTTTACTGTTGCTTCCTTTATTGCCGAAGTATCTGGCAAACAGATTTCCTTCCCTGGTATAAATAGAAGCAAAGACAACATGGGGCTCGGCTTTCAATGCTTCCAGAGTCTCCTTTGCGGTTTGCTTATCAAAAAAAAGCAGAGGGGCCGAACTATTGGTTCCGATTACCGATGCCAAGGTAGAAAGATTTACTACTATCGCCTTTCGGAACATAATAAGTTCATAAGTTATAAAGGTGGCAGAAACTAACAGCAACACAATAATGTTTGTAATCATTATGATTATTGTAAGCTTGTGCTTAATGGAAATACTATGAAAGTTCCGCATTACTTTTCCTCCTGCTCCCTTTTATTTTCTACAATTTTAGCCAATTTCAGTAATTTAGAGCTGATTTTTAGACCAGCTTTTTCAGCTTTATCTATGTTAATCTCAAACCGGACCCTGTTCTTTAC
>JAXHUS010000517.1:0-2987 GCA_034189305.1 Thermodesulfobacteriota bacterium
TTCCCTGGCTTTCTCCTGATGAGAGGAAAAACAGGGAGGGGGCCAGAATTCTGATAGATGGAACCTGGCCCTTTGACTGGCCGAAAGAGTGGATTGCAAAGGTTTCTTCCTTTAAGACGATATGGCCAAATAAGATACAGGAACTGGTTTTAAAAAACTGGAAGGATTATGGATTTTAATGAATGGAGTCCTCAGATTGCCCTTATAATTTTACTAAAAAAAGATAAATTTAAGAGAAATATTCAGTAATATATTAACAGAGGAGGTAATATATGTCTGAAATAGTTAAAACTGCCTGCGGGATATGTCCTTTTTCCTGTGGAATGGATGTGGAGGTAGAGGAGGGAAAGATTGTAAGGGTATCGGGAATGAAGGAGCATCCAGTTAATAAAGGAAGGCTTTGCCCCAAAGGTGCAGCATCCGTTGAATATGTCTATTCGCAAGACCGTCTTAAGTACCCCCTTAAACGGAAAAATGGAGGCTGGTCGCGTATTTCATGGGATGATGCCTTAGATATAATTTCTAATCAAGTGGAGAAGATCGGGGATAAATATGGGAGAAAGTCTTTTGCTGTATTAATAGGAATGCCGGTACTTCTGGCAGGATTTACCAATGTGGGTTTCATTGAACGTTTCTGTGATGTTTATGGCTCGCCTAACTGTTTCTCTCCGGAAAGTATGTGTTTCCGTATTCGTTTTATAGGACAGGTATTAACGACAGGAACCCTTCCTTCACCTGATCCTGAAAATGCCCAATGTATTGTTATCTGGGGTAATAATCCTCATGCCTCTAATCCAATGATTGCAGAAAAAATATTAAACGCCAAAAAAATGGGGCAAAATTAATTGTAATTGACCCTATGAAGATTCCTCTGAGTAAAGGAGCAGATCTTCATCTACAGCCCCGACCTGGTACAGATGGAGCTTTAATTTTAGGGATGCTCCAGGTGATCATTTCCGAAGGCCTTTATGACAGTGATTTTGTTAAGAGATGGACTGTAGGTTTTGAACAACTTGCCCAACACACAAATCCCTATTCTTTAGAAAAAGTGGAAGGAATTACCTGGATCCCCGGTGAGAAGATACAGAAAGCTGCCCGCCTTTTTGCCAGCGGGGGCCCTTCCTGTATCGTTCAAGGGACTAATGCCCTGGATCAACATTCTTCAGGGTTTCAAAACCAGCGAGGGATCACAATTCTTCAAGCTATAACAGGAAATATAGATATACCCGGGGGATTTATTTCTCCCGATTTGGGTGGCCCCCCTTCCATGACAGGAGT
Organism: Thermodesulfobacteriota bacterium; assembly: GCA_034189305.1. Lineage (GTDB taxonomy): Bacteria > Desulfobacterota > WTBG01 > JAXHUS01 > JAXHUS01 > JAXHUS01. The sequence continues at coordinate 1,279 of JAXHUS010000517.1, forward strand.
TGCACCTACCCGACTTCCTGACCTAATCAGTGAAATGCCTTTAGGAGCCGATAAATATCCTTTATTTTTTGAGGCAGGTAAAGTCTTTTTTGGAGAAGGACAGGGAATGAGTTTATACCAGTCTCTTATTAATAGTAAACCCTACCCAATAAAATCCATGATTATTTCCGGGGCAAATCCCCTTTTAACCTGGCCCAATACGGAGAAAATGGAAGCTGCCCTAAAAAATCTGGAATTCCTGGCAGTAATGGATATTTTTATGACCAGGACTGCCCGGATGGCGGATCTGGTCCTTCCTGCTGCTACCTTCCTGGAAAGAACAGATTTTTTTGAATATGGTATAGGTCAGGGACTTCCTTATGTCATACTGCGGAAAAAGGTAATTCAATACCAGGAATGCTGGCAGGATTTAAAATTCTGGCTGAAGCTTGCCCAACAAACTGGATATCAGAAATATTTCCCCTGGGAAACTGTTGAGGAAGTTCTGGATTATGTATTAAAACCTACAGGTCTGTCAGTGGCAGGACTAAAAGAAAAACCAGAAGGGATTAAGTTTGGCAGAGTAAAGTTTAAGGCTTATGAAGAAAAAGGTTTTCCCACCCCTTCCGGAAAGGTAGAAATTTATTCAAAGACCCTGAAAAAAATGGGATATGATCCCTTACCAACTTATATAGAGCCAAAAGAAGGGCCTAAAAATGACCCTGAAACCTTTAAGGAATACCCTTTGATTTTAACCACAGGGGCAAGGATTTTGGAATATCCCCATTCACAGATGCGAAATATTGGTTCACTGAAAAAGAGGTTTCCGGAACCACTGGTGGAAATTAATCCTATAACTGCTGAAAGATATGGAATAAAGGATGGAGAAAAAATTTTGGTAGAGACAAAACGGGGGAGTATTGAAATTAAAAGTAAAGTTACCGAAAATATTCTAAAAGAAGTCATAAATATTTCCCACGGCTGGGAAGAAGCCAATGTAAATTTTTTAACTGATGAATTTTCCTGTGATCCTGTATCAGGCTATCCTGGCTTAAAATCCCTTTTATGCCGTATAAAAAAGGTAGAAGGTGGGTAATTATGAATTGTGAATTGTAAAATGAGAAATCATTAATAGTTAGAAGAAGAGAATCCTGAATTTTAAACCTTAAATTATCGGTATATTTTAACTTTGATTTTTCATTTTTTCATTATCTGTTTAAAAGTTCCATAGATTTTTTAACAGATAGGAGGCTAAAACCATGGTTACATTGAAAATTTTAGAAGAACTGGGGTTAGATCAACCTTCTGGAGAGAATATAAGATTCGGGAAATTAAGCAGGAAGGAGGAGTTTGAGAAAAACAGAAAGAAATATCCCCATGTACCCCTTACGTTTCTACTAAAAATTGATTGTGTAAGAAGGGGGGTGAGTTTTACTAAAGAAGCCATTGAAAAGTTCCAGGATCCTTATTTTGAACATTCTCCTCATATTATGTTCCAATGGTATGGGTATGATTTTACCGAACCTTATGGAGTTCCTCAAAGTTATTATTTTAACGACGGGACCGTAGTGGGAACGGTTTTAAGCCCGCCTGACAAGGATCCTTATATCATTGATCTGGACGAAAAGAATAATTTTATTATCCGATCCGATGGGGAAATTTTGGAGGAAGTCAATTTTTTTAAAAGACCAGCCTATTATGGCAAAAAAACACGGAAGAATAGAGTCATG
>JAXHUS010000518.1:0-8654 GCA_034189305.1 Thermodesulfobacteriota bacterium
ACCGCTTCCAAGATCATCGTCAGGAACTCCAGCCTGTGATGCTTCATAACACATTAATGTCCTTAAATGGACTGATTCAAACCTTTCTGTAACAAGTTGTCTTATACTGCACTTTAAGTTTCTCGCCAATTCTTTCCCCAGAGGAGTCCCCTCAAGTTGAGCATAGATAGTGGAATCGGGAAGTGGTGGATTAAACCACATTGCAACAAGAAAACGGGCAGTATCCATCCATTCATTAATGAAATTACGATATTCTTTTGCATCTTTCGGGGAAAAATATTCTATCTCCTTAACCATTCGATCTAAATCCTGCCAGTGGATTATACTACTGCCGTCCGAAAAAACCATGGCACAGGTTCTGTCCTGCCATATATATTTTGAACCATATTTTTCCAGTTCCAGCTCCCAGTAAACCGGTCCCTGAAATATCCATTCATGAAACGTAGAATGCAGATTGTGTTTAAACCCCGGAAGGGTTTTGCCTACAATATGATCTACACCGGGCACTTCCACTCCTTCTCCGTCAACAGTTACAACTCCCCCCCCTATGTAAGGAAGCCGCTCTAAAACGATTACCTTTTTACCTGCCTTTGCAAGATAAGCAGCACATACCAGGGCATTATGACCCGCCCCGATTAATACAATATCATACTCTTTCTCCATGGTCTCACCTCCGATTAACAGTTATTAATGTTTCAAGCTTTATTGAAAAATCCTTCTTTCTTTTCTATCTTGCCATTCTGAGCAATCCTTTAACGGTAAACCATTTGTCAGGGATAAACACCTCATCCAATTTAGAATTAATGAAGTCGAATTCTAAAGTGCTTGTATGCCAGGAAATATTGTCGAAATAAGGGCATACCCACCAGTGTCTGAGATTAGTCCCGGGCTGATCGTATATAATCATTGGCCCGCAGCTTCTCCATCTTCTTCCCTTCATGTCAAATTGTTCGGTATAGTATATTGCCCCAGTCCTATCTTCCTTATCCATATAAAAAATTCTTTTGGAATAGGCATAGGCCGGATTATTCAAATTTATCTGTAAAAGCTGTTGAGGTCTGATTTCCCATTCAGTCTGCAAACAATCGCCTTTTATGAAAGGCCGGGAAGGTTTTTCTATATAGTGATGGGGAACAAGAAAGTTTTTTACTCCTAACATCTTAAAAGTCATTTTAGAATCCAGCTTTTGCTGCCAGCTTTCAAAATCATCATAGCAGGCATCACTCCCTAACATGGGGTCGGTTGTGTCCGCACCCGTGAGTCTGCGAAGCCTCCTTAATGCAGGAACGTATGAAAAGACATCATCATTTTTATATATATCAGTATAACCGAGTCTGATCATGGAAAATCCCTTAACGTCGAATGGTTCAAGGGTCAGCATGGAGATTTTCCAGTTGAGGAGCCCTTTATTGTCTTTGAATTCCGGAATCGGTTGAATATCTGTTCTGCCCATACAATACTTTTTAAAAAAATATACCTTAATTGTTCTTTCCAGCTTTCCGTTTTTATTAAAAAGCAAAAAGGTGGGCTTTGTCTGAAACTCTTCTGCGATGTCTTTTCTTCGAAAGGCATTCCATGCAAGTTCAGCACCGGTACTGGGTTCGGGAAAGGGAAGTCCGGCCTTCCAGGGTCCAATCAGTTTATTATCCTTACCTACCTTGAATTTGCCTTTATTTTTAGCGGTCCAACGGGCAAAACCTTTTGGGGGACCATAGTTTCCTTTTTTTACTACAGGCATGGTTATCAACCCATCCTTTAAACCTTTAATAAAATGGTTGAAGATAATTGGGGGGAGCATATTTTGGAGCTCTGTAAGATAGGTACTATAATTTTTTGCTGTTATTACATCACCGGGTTTAATCTCTTGTGCGGGGTTCTTATTTGATAATAAGATAAAGATAAAAATAAATAAAAAGACAACTTTCTTCATGCTTTCCCTCCTACAGAATAATTAAATTTTTTTTAACATTACATTAGTAAAATTTTTTATGTTTTGTTTCAGTTAAATGCAAACTTTCTATACTTATACCAGGAAGCGCCAAACAATGGACGATATGCATACATCTAATCCAGAGTCAGGTCATCGATGCCCCATAGAACCCTTTTTACGCTCCGGGACAATCCCAATTTTTCCCCTACTGCCCTGCCCTTCTTTTTCGTTTTTCCCTTATCTCCTCCCTCCTTTTTTTAGTTGCATTTTCATCTATCTTAAGTTCCCTTCGCACACCGGGATCTGTTATAAGACCTTTTGCCTCGGGAGTAAAAATTACTCCATAAATTTCCCTTGCCGACTCTATGGTTACCAATTGGTTTATAACATCATGAAACACGGCTTCCGGCAGACGGTCTATCGGATCCCCATACCCGCCCCCGGCGGTTCCATAAGTATATATCAAGTCGAAATTACCCATTGGAACTGCAGAAACCATAGGCGGGTTATCTCTTAATTCTCCTTTAACCTCCCTAATATCTTCAAAGGTATAAGGAAGCTCTCCCCTTTGAATCCATTCCTTTATATTATTATTTAAAAGATGAATTGATCTCACCGGGGCAGCCGGATATCCGCCGTATATTCCCGGAGTGGAACTTGCCAGCTTTCCCTCACCAATCATTACTACCTGTGCCCCGGGTGTGTTATGGACAAGGTATGTTACTTCCAGACCAACCCCCCCTCTTTGTTTACCCGGACCACCACTGTCGGGCGCCTGGTAACGGGAAACATATATAAAAGGAAACATTGATTCATAGATTTCGATGTCCGAGGAAATCACTTCCGGAGTCATCTGAAAGACCGAGGAATCCGATCCGTCCAAATCGGGTCCGGCGCCCTGCCCCCCTGCTAAAATATCAAATAAAACCCCGCCGCTGATCTCTCCATGCTGATTTATTCCACCAAAAACCACACCGGTATAATTAGACGCCCATGCTGCTGTTTGATCACCATAATATTTCTCTTTTGTAACAAACATCTTTGAAAAACATATGTCCAGTATATTTGACATTGGTTCGCCAGGATAGGCAGGTGACATGCCGACTGCCGCAGGCCAGCGGGCATTGACCAATGTCCCTTCGGGAACAATTACTTTTACTGCATTCATGGTTCCTCTATTCCAGTTTTCTTCCCAGAAAAGGAGGCTTGAAATAGCTACAAAACAATTACCAAAGGCGGAAGGATAGGCGCAATTAGTAGGCCCTGGAGATTGGGGGTCAGTTCCTGTAAAATCCAGAATAATGTCCTCTCCTTTCTTTGTTACTTTAACTTTTATCTTTTGTAAGGAATACTTCCTGCCATCATGATCCATAAAGCAGACGGCCTGCCAGCTTCCATCGGGAAGTTCCCGTAATTTTGCTCTGGCGCTCTTCTCCGAATCTTCTACCATGCGGTAAAAAACTTCCCTTATTGAATCCAGACCATAACGGTTAATCACACTCAATAGCCGTTCCTTGCCTACATTAATTCCTGCTACCCTTGCCCTGGTATCTAAAGATATGGCAACAGGGTCCCTCACACTTCTTTCAAGTAATTTATAAAAAGCGGTGTTTTCTTCACCCCGATCCATAACCTTTAAGCCCGGTACCCGTAAACCCTCATGAAATATTTCAGTGGCGCTGGGTGGCATACCGCCCGGTTCTATAGCGCCTGTCTCAACCGTATGGAAAAGGGCGGCAATCCAACCTACCAATTTTTCTTTATAATAGTAGGGAGCGATACAGGCTTGATCAGGCCCATGACAACCCCCAATATAAGGGTCATTAAAGAAAAAAACATCCCCATCATAAATACCTGGTTTTTCTGAATAGTTTTCTATAATGAACTTAATCATTCCTTCTGCCCCTATTACATGAAGGAGAAGACCGGCTGAACTGGCAACAGTTTCTCCTTTTTCATTGTATATGGAGAACATTACCTCTTTTGCCTCCGTTGCTACAGGAGAACCGGATACTTTTTGCATCGCCACCCTGCCCTCCCAGAGGATCTGCCATATTCTGTGCTTTATCACTTCATATGTTATAGGATCCAGCTGGTATTCCTCTTTATCCATTATTAAACCTCCTTCTCTTTTTATAAGTTCTCTATGACAAGATTCATATATTCGTCCATTCTTGCCTTTTGTTCCGGCAGAATAATCATAGTAGTTGTGGATGCCTCTATAATTGCAGGGCCTTCGATAATATTTCCATATCTCAATTTTTGATAGTCATAAACAGAAGTTTCAACAAAATCGTTATATTTTTTAAAAAAAGCATCTCTGCTGAACTTCAAGGCAGGAAAAACATCTGCAACCGGAGGGTCTTCCGCCTTTTTTATCTTTGGTTTGGGTGTCCTGCTTATAGCGGTCAGACCAAAGGATACAATTTGTATACCCGCCTCTTTAAAGCCGGAACCCTTTCCGTATATCAATTCATATCTTGTCTCCCAGGAATCCATTATCTCACTGATAGAAGTCTGGGTTAATTTGCCGGATTTAACAGGTATACCTACTTCATGCACCTGCTTGCGATATCTCATGTCAAGCTCACGTTCCAGAATTACTCTATCTTTCTTTATCCCCTCATTGGCCATATCCTCTAGTGCCTTTTTCTCCATTTTTAAAAATGTGTCGTTTAACTTTTGGAGATCTCCCGGCATATTATGCAATTCAGTATATTTATACGCATGTACAATATCGGAAGATGCTATACCAAAGGCTGAGAATGTGGAAGCTTGAGGGGGTATATAAACGCTCTTTACACCCAACTCTCTTCCGTATGATGCAGCATGCATCGGACCATTGCCTCCAAAGGCAAATAGAACAAAATCTCTTGGGTCGTATCCTTTTTCAATTACAGCAAGTCTTAGATTGTCTGCCATAAATATATTTGTTAACTCATATATTCCTGCTGCAGCCTCAACTACAGAAATTTTCAGAGGATTTGCTATCTTTTCTTCCAATGCTTTATGCGCTTTCTCTTTATTGAGCCTCATTTTACCTTCAAAAAAATAATCAGGATTAATATAGCCTAAAATCAGGTCTGCATCGGTAACAGTGGGTTCTGTCCCTCCCAGGTCATAGCAAACAGGACCCGGATTAGAACCCGCACTATCAGGCCCCACTTTTAAAGAACCAGTGGCCGGATCTATTCTTGCTATAGTTCCACCCCCGGCTCCCACTGTTTTTATATCGATCATGGGAATTTGCACTCTGTAACGATCAACAAGGGGTTCTTTTGCAAAAAACCAGGTTCCATTTGTAATCAAACTAATATCAAAACTCGTACCTCCCACATCGGTGGTGATTATATTCGGACAGCCAATAATTTTAGATAGATATACGCTTCCAATTACCCCGCCAACGGGTCCTGAATCTATAGTGGATATGGGCCTGGCCGTGGCCGAACTGGTAACACCGCCATAGGCCTGCATTATACTTATAGGATATTTCAGCCCTCTATCCATCAAATCCTTATTTAAGGAATTAATATAATCCTCCATTAATCTTCCAATGGCAGCATCTATTATAACTGTCATTGCACGGGAATATTCTCGAATCTGGGGAACCACCTCACTTGATGAAGAAATGTATATATGGGGATAATTATCTTCTATTATCTGTTTTATGGTCTTTTCATGTTCAGGGTTTGCAAAGGACCATAAAAGTGAAATTCCTATCGCCTCTACACCATCTTCTATCAACTCATCTATAATCCTTTTTGCCTGGTCTAAATTTAAAGGAAGGAAAACCTTACCAAAACAGTCTATTCTCTCAACAACCCCCTTGATCAAATACCTGGGAACAATGGGTTCCGGTTTACGGCATATTGCCTGATGTCTGATCTCCATCTCACTTAATCCGTCAGTTCTGCCCGCCGATTTCATTATTAAGGTGGTATCCTCGTGACCCTTAGTGGTTATATGCCCTGTCTTAACAAATCTGCGATTTATTACTGCATTGGTCCCCAATGTTGTGCCATGACCTATAAAAATAGCATTCTTCAGCAAATCTTCCATGCTGATATTTATCTCTTCGGCTGCACTGCCAAGGGAAGCAATCACACCCCTTTTTAAATCTCTATAATCTGTAAGTGCCTTGCCCAGAGTAATATTACCATCCGTATCAACAACTACAACATCAGTAAAAGTCCCTCCTGTATCAATTCCAATAACAAAATTTCTTTCTTTCAATTTTACCTCCTATCTTATAAACAATCAGGAGTCAGCTTGCCATCAGGCTATTGTTCAAACCCTCTGAGGGGTCATTAAAAATTTTTAATCATTTGGACTTTATACTTCATTCGACATTTTTCTTGTTTTAAGAGTTAAATTTATAAATTACATAAAATTATATATAATCAGGACAAATCTAAAATTTTTCGAGCTTCTGATGGAGTGGCAATCTCTCTGCCAAGCTCCCTGGCAATACTCGCCACTTTTTTTACCACATCCATAGTTCTTTTTATCTTTTCATCTTTATGGGGATACATAAAAACAGCATCTTCCATACCGATACGGACACAGTCAACGCCCATAATTATTGCCACAACCACCATTGGAAGCCAATTTCGACCGCCGATCGTAGCCCCTTTTACTGTGTCAGGAGGTAAATCTTCGATCATATTAATCAGATAACTGATACCCCTGCTGTATGGAGTTGTAGGTGACTGATAAAATACCCCCGCATGGGTTCCTGCAATAGCATTTATAAAATATGGCTTTCTCAGCAGACCGGGTTCTATCAACCATCTCCTTACATTTTCTATTGCTTCAAAATTAAAAGCCTGGAACTCAGGTTTTATTTCTTTGCTTTGCAGGTATTTTACAATATCGGTCAGGGTATCCTGATTAATTATATTGATCAAAGGGCCTACAGTAAGGGTAACCCCTGGGATAACGGCAGTCTGGATATATCTCTTTCCTTTTTTATATAATGGTTCAACAAAAGGGCCTATCAACTCAGATCCGGATTTTCCCAGCTCGGCCCAGACCGAAACAGAAGTTATAATATCCGGACATTCTTTTAAAACCATATCTTCAATCTCAATGGCAAGGTCCGGACTGAGGCTTGGAAACCCTCTATCGTCTCTGGTATGGACATGCCACATAGCCGCCCCTTCTTGATATGATTCTATTACTGCCCGGGCAATCTGCTCTGGATATAAAGCCTGGTTTGGATTATCTTCTTTACCTATAAATGCACCGGTAGTGGCAATATTAATTATAAGCTTCTTATCCATGGTAGGTTCTTTAGGTTCGACAATAAATGGTAATGCTTTACCCCCAAAAATCTTTTGCAGAAATTCTTCTTTTTTTAATTCTGAATTTGTCATTCTTACCTCCTCATTATAAATTTGAAATTAAATTTTTCCCGTTTTCCTTTTGTCTTTTACATTTTGCATTGCCCGAAAAATGCAAACGTACTTTTTGGGTTTAAGGCTATTAATGAAATTTAAGTTTTTTAACCCATCATTCCTAAAAATATACCTGCTGCAATGGCGGTTCCAATAACACCCGCTATATTTGGCCCCATAGCGTGCATTAAAAGATAATTTTTTGGATTCTCTTTCTGTCCCATAATCTGTACAACCCTTGAAGCCATTGGTACGGCTGATACTCCAGCGGCTCCAATCATTGGATTTATCTTTTCCTTTAAAAACAAATTCATAATTTTTGCCAGTATAATACCGAAGGCAGTGCTTGCAGCAAAAGCAGTTAAACCTAATAAAAAAATAAAAATACTCTCAAGTCTTAAAAAGTTCTTTGCATACATGGTACATCCGACTGACAGGCCCAAAAATATTGTCAATATATCAATAAAACTCTCACTTGCAGTATTTGCAAGTCTGTCGGTAACTCCGCATACTCGAAGAAGATTTCCGAACATCAGCATACCGATTAATGGCGCTGATTTGGGCACCAGAAGAATGACTATTATTGTGCAAATTATTGGAAATAATACTCGCTCTCTGTTTGATACCTGACGAAGGGTGGGCTTCATATATATAGCCCTCTCTTTCTTTGTAGTTAAAAGCTTTATTATCCGGGGCTGTATAATAGGAACCAGTGCCATATATGAGTATGCGGCAACTGCTGTTGAACCCAATATATGCGGAGCAAGTATGGTTGTCAGGTATATTGTTGTCGGCCCGTCTGCACCGCCTATTATACCGATAGAACATGCCTCTTTTATATCAAAGGGAAAAATTCCCGCCCATCCAAAAAAAAGTGCAACAAAGAAGGTGAAATATACTCCAAATTGTGCACCTGCACCAAGGACAAGGCTTTTAGGATTGGCAATCATCGGACCAAATTCAGTTAATGCGCCAAGCCCGAGAAAAATAAAACATGGTATAATCTCCCATCCTATGCCAAAGGTGAACACCCTCTGCATTAACTCCCCATGGCTAAAAACTTTATCCGACCTCATGGTTGCCGTAACTTCAAGACCCCCTAACGGCAGATTTGCCAGAATCACTCCAAATCCTATAGGGACCAACAACAAAGGCTCCAGCTTCTTTCCTATCCCTAAATAGAGTAAACAACCCCCCAACAGAAACATTACAAGGTTTCCCCAGTAAAGATGTTCCAGACCATTCGGAAATCCGAACATTTTATTAATCCCCCCTCCCTATCTTCTCTATTATCTTACCCATAATCCATACGCTGAAAGAAAGTACCC
>JAXHUS010000519.1:0-9005 GCA_034189305.1 Thermodesulfobacteriota bacterium
TTGTACTCAGCCTCTATTTTTTCTTCCAGTTCACTGTTTAGAACGGGGGGGGGCACTAAAATTTTTGGTTTTCCCGCCATGTATTTCAACTCTTCCTGAAGGTCAAGAACAGGCTTAAGGGAATTGTAACCGAATTCTATTGCATCTATTATTACCTTTTCGGGCAAACAATTTGCCCATCCCTCCACCATTACCACCCCGTTTTTACTACCCGCAATGATGATTTCCATTTCGCTTTTTTCTTTCTCTGAAGCGACAGGATTGGAAACGAATTTTCCATCTACAAGGCCAACCTTTACTCCGCTTATGGGCCCTAAAAAAGGAATCTGTGAAACCTCCAGGGCTGCTGAAGCTCCTATCATAGCTAAAATATCCGTGTCATTATCTCCATCAAAGGAGAGTACCGTCGCAATAATCTGAACTTCATTCTGATAACCCTCAGGAAAAAGCGGGCGAATTGGCCGGTCAATAAGACGGGAGATCAAAATTTCATTTTCACTGGGACTGCCTTCCCTTTTAATAAAACCACCCGGAAATTTTCCGGCAGCATAGGTCATCTCTTTATATTCCAGAGTTAAAGGGAAGAAGTCTATACCCTCCCTGACCCCGGCGCTTACCGCAGTGACAAGGACAACTGAGTCGCCGTACTGTACCCATGCAGATCCATCAGCCTGCTTTGCTTTATTGCCAACTTCGATATTAAGAGGTCTTCCATTCCATGATATATTTATTTTTGTATCCATTATACTATTTCCTTATTCCTAATTTTTTTATTATATTTCTGTAGCGTTCCTCATTTTCTCTTTTTAAATAGTCAAGAAGTCTTCTTCTCTGGCTTACAAGCTTAAGTAAGCCGCGACGGGAATGATGGTCTTTATTATGAACCTTAAAGTGTTCTGTAAGGTATTTTATTCTGTCTGATAAAAGTGCTATCTGAACCTCGGATGAACCTGTATCAGCTTTATGAAATTTGTATTTCTCAATTATTTCCTTCTTTTTTACCGCTGTCTGAACCAATTTATTATTTTCCTCCTTAAATTAAAATTAGGACATGGATTTTGCAGATATTTTTTAAAATCTTTCTTTTAACCATTATGCTCTGTCTTTATCCGTGTCCAGAATAAAAAGTTATCCATGTAAACTAAATCCCTTCTTTTTTTCCGCTAGTATCTAACATAATCTATAAGACTTTGTAAAGGTGAAATTAAATTAATTATTTTAATTAAAAACCCTTAAAGATTTTAATACTAATTCTTTTCTTTTTCCATATAATACATTCAATATGCGGGCCACAGCAATTAGTTTACCTTCTTCATCTAAAAGTCTGAACTTTTTTCCATGGCTTACATCTACTTGATTATTATTTTCTAAATCCCTTACATATAAAGGCATGCCATCTGTCACCCTTTTTTTAAATTCAGCATTAAGCAAAATAGCAGGATACGAAAGAATAGCTTTTGCAGGTGGGATAATTATATTTTCAAGATTTCCTTGTTTTGCAAGTTTCATTATCTCATCTAAAGATAGGGCATCTTTTATTGTAAAGGTTCCGGCTCTTAGCCTTTTAATTGCGGTTACATGGGCGCCACAGCCAAGTTCCCTGCCAATATCATAAACAAGGCTTCTAATGTACGTCCCCTTTGAACATACTACCTTAAACATAATATATGGTGGGGAGATATTTGTTATCTCTAACTTGTAAATCTCTATCTTCCTTGGTTCTCTTTTAATCTCCTTTCCTTCTCTTGCAAGTTTGTACAGGGGGACCCCATTTTTTTTAATAGCTGAAAACATAGGTGGCACTTGCCAGATTGTGCCTTTAAATGCACAAAAGGTATCTTCAATTTCCTTCCTGCTTTTTGGGTAATAGTGGGAACTTGCAATAATTTTACCCTGGGCATCCTGCGTGTCCGTTTCTTCCCCCAATTTCATGACGGCCTGGTATTCTTTTTCAAGATCTTGAAGGAAAGTGGCAAGTTTTGTTGCCTCATTCAAACAGACTAAAAGTAAACCTGTAGCAAGAGGATCCAGTGTTCCCGTGTGTCCGATTTTTTTTTGGTGTAATATCTTTTTTATTCGGGCAACCGTTTGAAAAGAGGTAAGTCCTTGTGGTTTATCAACGGATAAAATTCCGTTCAGACTTCTATATTCCATCATATTTGAAATTTTTACAACCCGCAAAATGCGAAACGAGTACCTATAACTTGAAAAGTTCTTCCGGTATTTCTTCTCCCCTGATTAAATCCTTATAAGTTTCCCTCCTGCGAATTATATAATACCTGTCATCCATGACCATAACCTCCGGTACCCTGGGGCGGGAATTATAATTAGATGACATGGTGAATCCGTATGCACCCGCACTCATTACAGCAAGGAGTTCTCCAGGTAAAACCTCTTGCATTTTTCTTTTTTTTGCAAGAAAATCTCCGGTTTCGCAAACAGGACCAACAACATCCGCAGTAATTTCTCCCCTTTTTGTTGGTTTAACCGGTTTTATTTCATGAAAGGAACCGTAAAAACTTGGTCTTACAAGGTCGTTCATTGCGGCGTCAATAATCACAAAGTCTTTTCCTTCCCCTTTTTTTGTATGAAGAACCCGTGTAACTAAGATCCCTGCATTACCAACAATTGCCCTCCCGGGTTCAAGGATTAAATTAAGGTCCCTTGTCTTTATTTCATTTATAATTTTCCCTGCATAAATATCAGGATATGGTGGTGTTTCGTCTTTATAGGTAATGCCGAGCCCACCTCCCAGGTCAAGAAAATTAATTCTTATTCCTTCTTTCTTAACCTGATCTATTAAAGAAAGAACTTTTTTTAAAGCCTGGATGAAAGGTTCTATTTCAGTTATTTGAGAACCTATATGACAGTCAACACCAACTATCTCTATATTATTCAATTTTTTTGCCTTAATATACATCTCTTTTGCTTCTTCAATACGAATGCCGAATTTATTTTCTTTAAGCCCTGTAGATATATAAGAGTGGGTGCGGGGATCAATATCGGGATTTACCCTTAATGCAATTCTTGCCTTTTTTTTAATACTATATGCAATTTTATCTAAATTGTAGATCTCGCCTTCTGATTCCACGTTAAAGAAAAGGATATTTTTCCCCAGTGCGTATTTTATCTCTTCTTCAGTCTTGCCCACCCCTGAATACACTATTTTTTCTGAAGGTGCGCCAGCCTTTAAAGCTCTATACAATTCTCCGCCTGAAACCACATCCGCTCCCCCCCCCATATCAAAAAATGTCTTTAGTACCGAAAGATTTGAATTCGCTTTTACAGAAAAGCAAATGATATGAGGAACAGGAGAGAATGCCTCATGAAAGACAGTATAATGTTTCTTTAAAGTTTTCATACTGTAAAGATAAAAGGGAGTTCCAACATACTCTGCAATTTCCTCAACCTTTATGTTTTCACAAAATAATTCCCCATTTGCATATTTAAAATAATTCATTTCCTCTACTCAATAATAAATATATTTACCTCTTTGGACATTGGACTTTCATTTTGTTCAGGAAGATTATTTACTGCAGTTACCCTATAAAAGTATTTGTTTCCAACTTTTGTGCCTTTATCCATATATTGTATTTTTTTTACAGGGTCTGCATTTATTTTTTTATATGTATCTTCATGGTACCCTCTGCGATAGATATTATAGCCAAGAATATCCGTCTCTTTATTTTTCTCCCATACAAGTAAAACTTCTCCTTCTACTTGAAGACAGACCAGATGAGAAGGAGCCTCCGGAATAACATCATATATTGGGGTTACCATTACTTCGTATGTAAATAGTCCTTCAATTAAGGTGTCTTTAAACTTTCTTAAAGCACATATTTTATAATAGTAGGTTATTTCATTTTCTATCCCGGTATCCTCATAAAATGGTTTTTTATTAATTTTTTTATTCAAAGGAATAAACGGATACTCTTCTTTATCCTTTCTCCTGTAAATATTATATCCATATATATCCTTTGACTCTTTTCCCCCAAAAAGGGATGGAGGAGGTAGCCAGGATAATATAATCTTGCTTTCTTTTTCAACAGCAGTAAACCCCATGGGCGAAAGAAAGGGAATACCGCAATCTACTTTTACAATATTTGAACCTTCACTATATATTTCTTTTTCCGTACAGGCAATAACCTGATATATATATGTTATTCCGTACTTTATATTCCTGTCGGTATAGATGATTGTATTGTCTTTTACCTTTGCATTTTCAGGCATCTCAAAAAAAATATCATCCATAAGCTCAAAATGGTAAGGACAGTTTGTACAGTCTCCCTTTTTTTTTTCAGCTCTTAAAATTTTAAATTTCTTAATCCTGTCATACTCAATATCCTTTGGTCTTGTAAAGACTAAAATTATTCCCTCCTCCCGGACAGAGGCATTAAGGTCGGAAATAGTCTCAGGGATTGATCTGAGTGAAGATACCGGTGGCGCTTTCTTTCCGCAGGAAAAAAAGGAGGGGAGAAATAAAAGTATTAGAAAAAGGTATTTTATACCATCTTTTCTAATACCAATTTTGCCTGCAAAAATTTGTAATAGCTGATAAAATCTTGCAAAAAGGATGGGTTGAAATATATTTAACGTCTTGTATTCCCTATCTTTATACCAACACATTCTACCGGTAATGTTTTTTTCAACATTTTACTCCATTATAATTTCTATAAAGTAGAAATCATAAAAACAGGATATCGTCAAGCATTTTTTCCCTGGTGTTTTTCCCTGGGATTTCCCCAATATTAAACAGGAAAAACAGGGTGAATAAGGTGCATAGTTTTTCTTACCCCTGGACCTTACCCCTTTCACCTTATACCTAAATCCTCATAGCTAAGACATAAAAAAGTAAAATTAAATCTCCCCATTTTCCTCTTGCCTTTTATGTTTTGTACTGCCTAAAATTCAAACGCATTTTTTAGGATAAATGGTAGTTAATAACTTTATTTCCTTTAGGGTTATAGGTTATATATAAAATGCATTAATTTCATCAAATTAAAAATGATTGAACATAAAAAAGGTAAGCTTATATTTTTATCCTATAAGCTTTTTGACAGATTTGAATATATTACAAATATTATCTCAACAAGGCTTGGCGGATTAAGTAGAGGCCCTTATAGTTCTTTGAATGTTGGATTGCATGTAAAAGATAGGAATGTTAGTGTAATTGAAAACAGGAGACGTTTATGCATAGGATTGGGAATTGAATCGGTTTCCCTCACCTCATGTAAACAGATACATGGTTCTAATGTATCAATTGTTAATTCAAAAAATAAAGGCAAAGGTGCGTTTGAACAGGAAGATGCAATTGATTCCTGTGACGGACTCATTACAAGCCTTGAAGACGTTCCTTTGCTTATTTTGATAGCGGATTGCATACCCCTGTCTTTTTTCGATCCAATATACGGAGTAATTGGTCTTGTTCACGGAAGCTGGAGGGGAACTTTGCAAGGAATAGCACAAAAAACAGTATACAAAATGAAAGAAGAGTTTGGATGCCATCCGGAAGATATAATTGTTGGAATCGGGCCATCAATAGGTCCCTGCTGTTATGAAGTAAAAGAGGACGTAATAGAGCAGTTTAACAAGGCTTTTCCCGGTGAAGCAGACAGCTTCTTAATCAAAAACAAAAAGGACGCAGCTTTTTTAGACTTATGGACGGCAAATTTTCTTCAATTGCAGGAAACCGGTATAAAAAAAGAAAACATTGAACTGTCAGGCATATGCACTTCATGTAATTCTGATCTATTTTATTCCTACAGGGCAAAAAGGGGGGAAACAGGACGGTTTTGCGGATTGATCTGCCTGCATAAAAAAACAAAAAGAAGCTATTAAATCCGATAAATATGATTTTTTTAAAATGATATTGATTTTCTTAATAAGAATGTATTAATTATTTTATATGAAAATAGAGAATTCAGAAATTAGAAGGCGACCAAGGGTTTTTAAAGTAAATTATTCCGATCCCCCTGAATTCTGTCCTCGGCCTTCTTTTTTCATGTCTGGTTGCGACAGCAGGTCATGGAGGTTTTTATGAACATAAGGGATGAATGGAGAAAAATAGTTCTTAAATATATGTATAATCCGGATTCTCCTGGTGATGAAAAATACTGGTCACCGGAACTTGAAACCTGTTCCCGTGACAGAATAAAGGAAATCCAGAGTGAAAAGTTAGAGATTGCCTTTAAATATCTATGGGAATACAGTGCATTCTATAAAGATAAATTTAAAAAAGCCGGGCTTACCCCGAAAGATATAAAGTCCGTTGATGATATATATAAAATCCCAATAACAAGAAAAAAAGAGTGGTCTGAAAATCAGGAGGATTTCCCTCCCTGGGGTAATTTTTCCCCTTTAGACCAGGAACTCTGGACTAAAGAAGGATGGATGTTTTTTGCCACTTCAGGTACAACCGGTAATCCCAGAGCCTTTCGTCATACCATGCATGATCAAAAATTCTGGGCATGGAACTGGGCAAGGGCTTTTTGGGCTCAGGGAGTAAGGAACGGCGATATTTTGATCAATTGTTTTGGGTACGGTCCCTTTGTAGCTTTTTGGGGGGCACACTACGGTATTAATTTAATAGGATGTCCTGTAATTCCCACAGGAGGCATGGATTCTAAAAGGAGGGCATTCATAATTAGCAAATATATGCCTACAGTGCTTACCTGTACCCCCTCCTATGCCATTCATCTGGGGGAAATTATGGGGGAATGCGGGTATGATCCCCGTGAATCTTCAATAAAAATAATTGTAACTGCCGGAGAACCCGGCCCGGGAATCGTCGCCACAAAAAAAAGGATAGAGAATCTCTGGAATGCAAGGCTGCATGATATTTATGGATGCACTGAAATGGCCATGACTCCGCTGTCATATACTTGCAGGGAGGATGCCTCCGGTTCCGACCAGCCTGCAAATCCCCATATTGTTGAAGACCTCTATATTTCAGAAGCAGTGGACCCAAAAACATTAGAACCTGTATCTTCAGGAGCAAAGGGACTCTCCGTTGCCAGCAACCTCTATTCTTTATCCCAGCCCATACTGCGATATGAGATTGGGGACTTTTATAAAATCACCGAAGAAATCTGTATATGTGGAAGAACCCAGGTTCGGGCAATGAGTGGTTTTTCCGGAAGAGCCGATGATATGACCAAATGTAAGGGAATCGTTGTATTCCCATCCACCTTTGAGTCAGTAATAAGGGAGATACCGGAAGTAGGGGATGAGTTTTTAGTTACTATTATTCATAAAAACGGAAATGATGAGCTAAAAGTAAAAGTAGAGCCCGGACAGGGGGTTATTTTAACCCGGGATTTAAATAACTTAATTTTAAAAAAGGTAAAAGAAAATATTAAAATAAAGATAGGCATTACTTCTGACATACAGATTGTTCCTTTTGGAACCCTGCCCCGCTCTGAGCACAAAGCAAAACGCTTGATTAAGATTTATGCATAGCGCTTTATTTTATGAAATATGAATTCTGGTTATCGGAGGAAATTGCCGATTTGAATTATAATTAAATACCCCGTCCATAAGGGCGGGGTATTTATATAAAATAAAATATAAAAGCCTTTTAAGATGTAACCATACTATTTAAAATTTATTTACTTCCACCATTTTTTAAATTTCTGATCATCGGCTATAACTCCGGCAGCGTTATAACCCGGAGCTCCGGAACATCCTCCAGCAGGGTGAGTACTTGGTCCGCACATATAAAGATTTTCAATTGGGGTTCTATAGGGAGGGTACCCGTGAAAAGGCCTGAACATCCCCATTTGATGAGGACTTAAGGCCCCGGAGCACATGCTCCCTTCCCTTAAAGAGATACTCCTTCTTCCAAAATCCAACGGACTGTCATTATACTGTCCCAGAATATTGTCTTTTGTCAGGTTAGGGGCAAATTTTCTCCATACATCCATACATTTTTCCCCATATTCATCCTTTATATCGTCCCACTTTTCAGCGCCTTCTAAAGTTGGTATCCCTTTTTCATTAGCCAGCCTGTATGGAGCATACTGCCAGATAAATGCAGTATGTTTTCCAGGGGGTGCCTGGGTAGGATCGGCTATACTACACATAACAGACAGAGGACCTATATCCTTGGGCGGTATCCCCCTCCTTATATCATTATACTGGCTGGTTAGAACATCGATTGTATCAACTCCAAAACCAACACAGAAGCCCTCCTGGATCTTCGGATCTTTGGCCTCCCAGCGGGGAGGTTCATTAAGGGCTAAATGTACCGTAAAGAGACTGTTTTCATCATATTTCCAGCGTTCAACCTGCCTTTTTATCTCCGGTGGTAAATGTTCATTGCCGACTATATCTTCCATCAACTGTTTTACTTCCACATTGCTTACAAAAAGCTTCCCATTTATCGTTGTTCCATCACTTAGCTGCACCGCCGACGCAGTTCCGTTTTCGATAAGAAGTTTGGAGACATGGCAGTTATTTTTTACAGTTCCGCCGTGGGCTTCAATAAATCTTACCATAGCATCTGCCAGGGTTTTTGATCCTCCTACTGCTTCACCAATGCCGTCAATAAAGGCCAGAACCATCATTGTGGGAACCAGAACCGCCCCCCCGTAAGATGTGTGGGAATGACCGGCCTGGGTCAAATGAAGACCCAACCATGCTTTAACCTCTTCGCTTTCAAAATTTTCATCCAGTATACTCTGCATATCGGCAAGAAAAATCCTGATCATTTCTCTGCCTTCATCGGTCTTTTCCAGTGGTTCATACATTTGTGTTACCGGAACAGGGGGATTATACAAATATCCCACAAACAGATCCTTAAATTTCATATAATAGCTTGCAAGCTCTCTATATTTCTGGGCATCTTTTTTAGAAAATTTGGCTATCTCATTACAGGTTCGATCTAAATCTTTATTATACCCTATAAGACTTTCCCCATCACTGAACAGTAAAGCATACATAACCTCAGGAAAGATATATTTAGAACCATGTTTTGCAAGCTCCAGATCCTTATAAACAGGTCCTAA
>JAXHUS010000052.1:0-6457 GCA_034189305.1 Thermodesulfobacteriota bacterium
AAACTATTTCACCTTGAAAATATGACATGTTTTTGATAATCTCTTTCATAGCGGGTACTCTTTATGCTGACTTTTTTGTTATTTTGTTATTGTCAAGTATAGCATATTGAGAGCCGCTCTTATATCACTTTTACTGTATCCTGTTATTTATCTAATCTTTTTTACCTTTTTTATGTGCGAAACTTGAGTAAAGAAATTAAAAAAATAGATCCATTAAATTGAGGTATATTATGTGGAATATGAATGAAGTGAAAAAAATTGACTATAAAGCTGGTTATGTTTACCATATCATATTTGATGATGGGGCAGAAGGCGATATAGACTTTAAGGAGTACATTGACAAAGGTGTTGAGTTTAAACCATTTTAAACATCTAACAATTTTTCAAAAAAGCGAAGATAGATGGTGGTACAATAGCTTGGCCAAACAGGGTTGATATTGCTCCAGAGACATTATATGAAAAAACAATAATTTTTTAAATTCGATAAGGAGGTGTGAAATGTCAATTGACATAATGCATGGCGCATTGGGATGGTGTTCCGTAATCAATTTAGGACTGTTACTGTGGTGGTTTTTGTTTTTTGTACTGGCTCATGATTTGATATATAGAATCCATAGCAAGTGGTTCAATGTGACGGCGGAAAAGTTTGATGCTATTCACTATGCAGGTATGGCGTTCTTCAAGGTATGCATATTTGTATTCAATATTGTCCCATATTTTGCTTTGCAAATTATTGGATGAAATTTATAATATTTAACATATCTCTTATATCCTACAGCTAATCGCTTCTACGGTAGGGCATCATTACTCAAAGGATTAAGTAATGAAACGCAAAAGCGATAAGATTGAATGGATCGAGAGTTAGTCTGGAGGATTTAGTATGGAAGAATATCAAGTAATTATCGTAGGTGCGGGGCCGGCTGGCTCAGCTTGTGCAAAAGCTTTAAAGGATGAAGGCATAAATCATATTGTTATTGAAAAGGATAAAATGCCAAGGTATAAGACATGCTCCGGAATTTTATTTGGACAGACCCAGGTATTGCTTAATAAATATTTCGGACAGCTTCCTCCTAAATCAGTCTACTGTCGACCGGAAATTATAAAAGCTTCTAATATTCAGGAATGGAATCGAGAAAAAGGCTTTTTTAACTATGTCTGGGAATTACCAATGGCTGGGCAGTCTTTCTCCACGGATTATTTTAACGTCTGGCGCAATAAATTTGATTACTGGCTTTTAAGGCAGTCTGAAGCAAAGTATCTGGAAAATTGTTCATTTCGCAATTTTTCATCCGACAGCTCTAAGGTAAAGGTCGAATTAGCATTTAAAGATAAAACCCGTCAGGAGCTTACCTGCTCTTATCTCATAGGAGCTGACGGTGGTAATTCCCAGATACGAAGACTCCTTGACCCTTCATGGATTAAGGATAACCCGGAAATAGGTATTTTTCAGGTTTATTACCGCTTTTCAGACAGAGGTAAACTTAAAGAGGGACACTGGAATGTATTTTTCGAATCAACTATTAGTGATAATATTTGCGCCGTTCACCAGAAAGATGATTTTCTGACTCTTTGCGTCGGAGGATTTAAAGGCCGTAATTTGAAAGACAGTATGGAAACATTCAAAAAGTTTTTATCCGATAACTTTAAAGTTGCTTTTGAAAAAGAGGAACGGGTTGAAGGGTGTGTACTCAGGCAGTCGCCAATAAATCTTGGCAGAGACAGGGTAATTCTGACAGGTGAAGCAGCAGGCATCATTTATCTTAATGGAGAGGGAATAAGTGCGGCAATTGATTCCGGCTACCGTGCCGGAAAAGCAGTTGCAAAGGCAATAAAAGAAGATAGAAACGCTATCGATATTTATAAAGAGCAGACTTTTGATATTCTGGATCATGTAAACTTATGTTTGGAAAAAATGCATTTTTTCGCAACTGCGTAACCATTGGAAAATATGGAAGCCGTCATTAAATAACGTCAAGTTCACAAAAAAATGAATGACAGTATCGGGGGGTATTATTTTGTATATGGGTATAAAAGACTTTATTTGGGCAACTTTTTATAGTAGAATTATCTTTCTGTAATAATTAATTAAATGTTTTATTTTTTAAATATCCATTTAAAATGGGGGAGGAAAAATGACGGCAAAAAGTTTATCATCTGAGTATGACGTAGTTTTAATAGGCTCCGGACATAATGCCCTTTGTTGTGGAGCATACCTTGCAAAAGCAGGAGTAAAAGTTGGAGTTTTTGAGAGATTGCCTTTTATCGGAGGGGGGTGTGTAACGGTTGATGGTGAAGGTGTGGAAATACCCGGGGTGAAGGGTCATAAAATAGGAAAAACCCTTCCTGGATTTAAGCATAATATGCACTCAGCCATTCATTCATGGATAAATATGGGGCCTGTACACAGGGATCTGGAACTTGATAAATACGGCGCCAGATATTTATTTCATGGAAGAACAATGGCTATGGTTTATGAAGATGGTTCAAGCCTTATTCACTGGACAGACCTTGACCGTACATGCAAGGAAATTGAAAAGTTTTCCAGAAAAGATGCAAAGGAATATAAGGACTGGATTAATGAATATATGGCTGTCTCACATTTACTGTTAGCAGCTTTTTATAGCCCTCCTCTTCCAGACTCAAAGATGGCGGAAATGTTTGAAGGGACTTATGAGGGAAGGGAGATGCTTAAAATTTTTAAGTCCAGTATGAGAAATCTCATTTTGGAAAGATTTGAATCTGATCAGTTGAGGGTGCTTATTGCGGTTGAATCGGCACAGGCTTTACTTCAGGATGATGTGGACGGAACGGGAATGATCTTTGCTTTATTGTATCCTGTATTTCACATGAAAGAAGAGGTTATGGGAATTTGTGAGGGCGGATCGGGTAATTTATCAAAAGCAATGGCCAATGTGATAACGGCAAATGGGGGAACGGTAGTAACAAATGCCCATGTGGAAAATATTATTGTGGAGGCAGGAAAGGCAACGGGAATAGAGCTTTCCGACGGTACAAAGATAAAGGCAAAACAAGCTGTTGCTTCTAATGTAGAACCAAAACAGACCTTCTTGAAAATGGTGGGTGAAGAAGTATTGGAAGATAGTTTTATAAGACAGATCAATCGATGGAGGTATGATGAGATGGTGGTTTGTACTCCCCATCTTGCACTTAATGAACCGCCTCGATGGAAAGCCGCTGAAAAAAATCCGGAGATCGCAAATACAGTAGTAATTGGTTTTGGTTCCAATACCCTTGATGATCTTCAAGAAATTTATAATGACTGCAGAGTGGGAAGGCTACCTGATCCGGTAGGTCAGAGCGTTATTCCTACTATTATCGATCCAAGTCAGGCACCACCTGGAAAGCATACATCCCTCCTCTGGGCCTTTTGCAGTTATCATCTTGCAGAGGGTGGCCCCCAGAAATGGGATGAAGTGAAGGAAGCCTATGCAGACAGATGTCTATCCGAGTGGAGGAAATATGCTCCTAACATGACCCCTGATAATATACTGGCCAGATATGTCCACAGTCCTCTGGATATAGAGAGGGACAATATATCTATGGTGGGAGGCGGAATTATGAGTGGCAGCTATTCAACGGACCAGATGGGAACCTACAGACCATTTCATGGCTATCCTCCTTATCGTACCCCTATAGAGAGCCTTTATATATGTGGTCCTTCCGCTCCCAATGGCGGTGGTTGCGGTGCTGCCGCCGGTTACAGCGCTGCCGGAGCTATTGCCGATGACCTGAAGTTAAAGAGATGGTGGAAACCTATGGAATTTAATATTTCAAAATAGATAATGATCAATGAAAGGAAAAAATTAGAATGAAAAAGATTTTTTTAATACTTTTAATGTTGTTATGTGTTCATAATTTATTGCAGGCACAGGAAAAAAAGATTAAAACGGGGATAATTGTAAATAAAGACAACTATCAGTTATATCTTAAGGAACTCAAAGATTTAATGATTCCTGCTGATTACACCATTATAAGTAATGGTCTAAAAAATGGATGGATCACTGTTCCAATAGTAAAAAAGGGTGACTACCCCTCTCCAAAGGGATATGCAGCAGCCACTGCAAGGTATAGCGGCAAGTGTCTTACTGGTGAGAACAATCAACTTTTTGGCTGGGTAGCAGGGCTCCCCTTTCAAAATCCAAAAAACGGTCTCGAACTTGCCTGGAATGTTCAGAGAAGGGCACAGGTTACTGATCAGATGTCCTTTTATGGACATGAAGACTTTTACAGCAAAAATGGAATGCAGACAGGGAACCGGGAAAGAAATATTAACTTCCATCTTTACAATCTCTATTATATTGGAAGACATACAGTACCGCCTGTACCGGAATTTCCAAACAATAATGACGGCATTCGTCTAAAAGAATCTATCTTAATGCTTGAACCTTACGATGTTAAAGGTTTCACTATGATAAGAATAAGTTTTGAGGATATAGAAAGGCCTGATGATGTATTCAGTTATGTCCCGGCTATAAGAAGGCTTAGGAGACTTACCGGTTCTGATGTAACTGATCCTATGCTTGGAGGCGATAATACCTATGATGATTTTGAAGTAGTACGACAAAAGATAACTCCAAAGATGACTTTTAAAATTCTGGGGTATAGAGATTATCTCGTTCCTAAGCATTATACCCGGAAACCTAAAGACCCATTTGTAAGCCATAATTGTTATCAGATGGACTGGGAGATAAGGCCCTTATATATACTACAATATAATATCAACGATCCTGCATATGCTTATAGTAAAAGGGTAGTTTATGTTGAAAAGGAAAAACCTACCGCAGACCTTTATGGTGGTGAATGTTACGATCAGAAGGGTAGATTTTGGAGAACTTGTGGATTGATTCCCCATGCCAAAGACAGCAAAACATTTGATGCGAATTGTTGGTATGGATGTCTCTATATGGATCATATCTCAAGGCATACAACCCTTCTTGACATGTATCCTGTATTTGCTGATCCCGAAGCAACACCGGAAGCGTTTTCTATTAGACATTTATTAAAAGAAGCAAGATAAAATTAATTTTTTTAAATGAGGAGGATATAAGATGGAAGAATATGATGTAATAATAATAGGAGGCGGACCGGCCGGAGCCTCCACAGCAATGGGTTTAAAAAATTCAGGGCTTAAAGTTTTGATTATTGAAAAGGGAAAATTGCCCAGATATAAGATGTGCAGCGGGATGCTTTTCCCTGATTCCCTTAGTTTTTTAAAGGAACATTTTGGTAAGGTTCCAGACAGTGCTTATTGCAAACCCAAATTATACAAAGGCTTAAGAATGTTTCCTCCGGGAGGGAATATGATTGAGGTTCCCCTTGCCCCAATATCCACTACAAAAGATCCTTCTATGCTTGAGATTCATAATATATGGAGAAGCGAGTTTGATTATTGGCTGGTAAAGGAGTCAGGAGCTACAGTAAAAGATGAATGCAGATTTAAAAATTATAAAAGTGATAATGACAGCGTTATGGTGAATGCAATTCATAAAGATAAAGACATAGAACTGAAAACAAGATATTTAGTAGGGGCCGACGGAGGGAACTCCAGGGTAAGGGATGTACTTTACCCCGGGTTCAGTGATGAAGTAAGCTGGATAGTGGGTTTTGAAGAGCATTGCACCGGAAGTATAGACCTTGATTCAGATTATTTTTATGGATTTTTAGATAAAAGTTTAAGTGAGTTTTACGCCGCCTTTAATATAAAAGATAATTTGTTGATTATGGTTACCGCCGTTAAAAAAGGATCAAAATTTGAAACTTATTATAATAACTTCGTTGAATACCTTAAGAAAGAACACAATTTAAAACCGGATAAAATGGTTAGAAGAACAGGCTGTATGATAAATACCTTTCCCGGTAAGTTCTTCCTTGGTGAGGGTTCAATATTACTTACAGGAGAAGCCGCAGGGTTTATTAATCTAATTGGAGAAGGAATCTCTTCCGCCCTTGCAACAGGATTTATTGCAGGGAAGGCAATTTCGAAAAGTATGGACTCTAAGGATGATATAATTTCTATATACTCGCATTTGCTTGAAAATGAAAAGCAAAGAACCCTTGGACAGCATGAACTTGGTAAAAAGATGGGTTTTGATGTGTTTTTTTAATATTTATAATTTGCAGAGGGAAAAAATGAAAAAATTTTTATTGTTAACCTTATTTATATGTCTGCCGTGTTCAGTATGGGCCGTTGAAAAGAAAATCAGCCCCGGTCTCATCATTGATAATAAGAATTACAAACATTATCTTCCAGAACTTAAAAAACTTATCATTCCATCCAATTTTAATATTATTAAAAAGGGGCTGGATAAAGGTTTGATTACCATTCCTGTGGTGCAGAAAAAGAAATATTCTCTACCCGCTGGCTTTTCTGTGGCAACAAAAAAGAACTATGGCAAGTTAACGGTAGGCAAAGATAATAGATTAATAGGGCAGTGGC
>JAXHUS010000520.1:0-2002 GCA_034189305.1 Thermodesulfobacteriota bacterium
GGAACAGTGGGGTACTCATCGAGGTTAGCGAAGAAGGGAAAAGCTCCCCTTTAGAGCGGGGAAGGGGCAAATATTCCTCACATGCGAACCCGATAGGGTCACTGTGGAAGCCGTGAAGTGAAGAAATAAACGGCTCTATTTTTAACATTTAGATCTACAAAGAATGTCAATATGTTTAACAAAATACGTAAAAATTTAAGGAAACTCCATGATTAAGTCTTCTTGAAAGTTGCTGGATTAAATCAGTGAGCATTTGCGTGTTAAAAGCTATTCATCCCCAACTGAAAATACTGCATGAGTATGATTTATTGAGGGGATATGGAGGGGGTTTTCCCTTGCCTGAATATTTAGATCAAGGATATACAACGTTTCTGACGGGGATGGGAATGGCAGTTCCTGCTTCCTCCCGGTAGACTGACCCGATATTCTGAAACAAGGGAGACAGGCATTTGAAAGCATCAAAAGGATTAAACGAAGGTACATCTTAAGATTAGAAAAACTCTTATTATGTAGCCTTTATCTTAAGCTGAACGCCTAATCTGCTAAAGGCTGAAAGCCATCCCTTTGCATCTTCATCTCCGTTATCCGCATTGCCTTTCATATCCTCATAAATGGATTGCCAGATTTTAAAATAAATATTCTGGGAATTCCACAAATCTAAATCTAAAGGTAATAACCTCAAAATGCCTATGGTATGTTCTATATCTTCAATAATTTTTACATTATCGCTATTTAACATGAAATTCTCCATTAAGATTCCTATCATTTTACTGGCCTCCAAACTTAGCATGGGCCTGTCAATAGTAATCCCCCACTTATTAACCCTGTCTATCAGCCTTTCAAGCCTTTCTAAATCGATTTTTTCTCCCTCAATAACCTCTTTTAAGTCGGTATTTAGAATAAATTCTGCTGATGCAACTAAGGGTTTGGGAAATGGCATTTTTGCCTCATGTAAAAAGTTCATTATTGTGTAATTATTTTCGTATATGAGCCTGAAGGAAACCTTTATATCTTCCAGCGTCGAAAGGAGTATCTGGTGTAAGACTTTTCTTTTCTCGTCTTTAAATAAATGTCTTAAAGAATAAGTATTGTTACCAAAGTGTTTATCCATTATTCTTATTAATTCCGGGATATCTCCTTTATTAAAGGTTTCTTTGGCTTCCCCCTTCATGGTTGAAAAGGCTTTTTCATCCATGAAGTCTCCAATCCCTCCGTTCAGATTATGATCACCCATGTGCAGTACTGCAAAACTTATAGATTTTTCTTCCCTGGTAATTTTAGATAATATATGAACCCTTCCGATAGCAAGCCTTAATTTTCCTGCTTCAATCAATTCGTATTCATTACTTCTGGCTGTATAACAGAACAGTTCCAGCCTTTCCGGATATTCTTCAAACAAAGAAGAGATGGCATAGTGGACGCCAACCCTTATCAAGTCAAACATAGTCGGCTTAATAAACATCCTGTATATATTTGAGCCGTTTTTAAGCCCGGGAATATTGCTGGGGGCATTCTTTAAAATGGAAAGGAAATCTTTTTCAAAAGGTATATTCCACAGCTCCTCCGCAAGCTGAATAGCCCTGGCTGAATACTGAATTACCTGTTTGGTTTCAATGCCGGAAATCTCATCAAAAAACCACCCGCAACTTGTAAACATTAACATGGCATTTCTCTGAATTTCCAGAAGCTTCAGAACCCTGATTCTTTCTTCTACTGAAAGTTCTTTTATTTTGTGTCTTTCCATAAATCTATTTAGGGTTTTATTTGATCTGTCCATTATAACTTCAACATAATCATTCCTTGCTTCCCAGGGGTTTTTAAGATATTTTGACGCTTCTTTTTCATAGAGGGGAACAATTCTGTTGTTCAGGTCATTCATAGCCTCCCTCAAAGGCTTTCTCCATATCTGTGTCCACCCCGAGCTCATTCTTAAACTGCATCCACAATTTCCCCTCCATCTTTCTATCCCATGGGCACAGCTCCAGGAGGTGTTTTCAAATAT
>JAXHUS010000521.1:0-7604 GCA_034189305.1 Thermodesulfobacteriota bacterium
GCCGGAAAGGGAAGTGGAAGAGGCAACCGAACTTTCCCGAAACTGTGATTTCTTCTTGGTTGTAGGATCAACGTTGCTGGTGCAGCCTGCTGCACTTATGCCGGGCTATGCCAAGGAGGGCGGCGCTTTTCTTGCCATAATCAACCTATCTGAGACTCCATGTGATGGAATTTGTGATATGGTAATCAGGGAGAAAGCAGGGGAAGCAATGACAACGATAGTTGATGAAGTAAAGAGAATCTTGAACATCACAGACCGATGATGCAGTTCGTATTTTCATCAAACCCTTCATGAAAGAAGACCGGAATTGAGACTTTTCGGTTTTTCTCCACCATCCTTTAATATAAGAAAGTTATGTAAAATATCAAAGGGTAGGGGATGAAATCAGAGGTTCAACCCTCCATTCATTATGGTTGAACCTTAAAGGACACTTTCCATATTCCATTTATCGTAATAGTCCACAGGGATCAGGAACCAATTATCAGTTAAGCTTTTCTAAAAAATACCATGAACTATTCAACATTTTCACAATCCAATATTCCCGTAACGTCTGTGACTAAAATCTTTTCCTGAACAGATCCCCTTGAACCGTTACAATTAAATACCTTTTTGACCGTATTATTTATATGTCAATATGGCATTAATTTAATGCGCCAAAATGGCTTATAAATATGGCGTAACTTTTAAAAAAATCCTTTTGTTTTGTTAGATTTAAGAACTTAAAAAATGGCATATTTTATGCAATTTTAAATAAAATATTAAATAAAAAATATAAAATTGAAAGGAGGTAAAAATTATGAATATTATAAGATGGAGAGAAAAGCCCTGGTTTGAATTTGATCCTTTTTCAGAAATTACCAAACTTAAAAGTGATATGGATCGATTGTTTGGAGTCGTAAGAAGTGTAACAAGTCATGAACCTATGTTTCCAAAGGTATTTCCGGCCTTAAACCTGACTCATGATGAGCATAATTTCTACATTCGAACAGAACTTCCCGGAATAAAAGCAGAATCCCTTGATATCAATACAAATGGCGTTTCAATATCAATAAAAGGGGAAAGAATAATCCAGGAGGAAGGAGAGAATGTAAGTTATCATAGAAGTGAGAGAGAAGGAGGTTATTTTAAAAGAGTCCTTAGCTTGCCTGCTAAAATTGAACCGGATAAAATTGAGGCAAAGTATAAAGATGGAATTTTAACTATTGTATTACCAAAAGCAACAGAGGCAAAACCAAAAAAAATAACGGTTAAGGCTCAATAAGAAAGGAGGAATAACAAAATGGCCGAGGAAAATAAAAAATTTGAACCTAAAAATAAGGAAGAGTTAAAGACGGCAGTACAAGAGACAAGACCGGGCCCTGTATTTATTCCCCAGGTAGATATATTTGAAGACGTGAATCAGGTTACCCTTCTGGCTGATATGCCTGGTGTAAATAATGAAAATATATCCGTTGACCTTGAAGATGACCAACTAACTATTCGTGGAACAGTAAAAGAACCTGAGAATAAAGATGAGATAGTAATATCAAGAGAATATAATTGGGAGAATTACTTTCGCAAGTTTACGATAGGTAATATAATTGACAGGGAGAAGATAACAGCTGCCATATCTGACGGTGTGTTAAGGCTGGTTTTACCAAAAGCCGAGGAGACAAAACCCATAAAAATTTCGGTAAATGTCGGCTAAGATAAATTTAAATAAGCTATCTTTCATTTCGATGGATAGCTTCTTCCTTTTTTCCCTTGCTGAATCCTGAAGGGAGACTTTAAAATAAAAAAAACTGTTTTAAGCAATAAAAGGGATAACAAATATGGTGATAGACTTTAAAAGCCTTCGGGATATTTTGTTGAAATTAAAATATTAATATGTTATTTTTAACACTCTATATAAAACATTCATGACCAAAGGTCACAAATAAAGATAAAAATCAAAGGGATTAAGAATGTCCTGCATAAAGGATTTTCAAGGGAAATATCAGAAACTCATCATAAAAATAAAAAAGAGGCATTCCAGTGGATCAGAATAGACTTATGAATATCCTTGATTCTATGGAAGATGGAATTTACATAGTCAATCAAAAGTATGAGATTGAATATATTAATCACGTAATCAGGGGAGAATTCGGAGAAGTAAAAGGCCGTAAATGCTATGAATATTTTCACGGCAGAAATAAAGTCTGTCCATGGTGCAAAAATCAGGAAGTTTTTGCCGGCAACTCTGTTCAGTGGGAATGGTATTCGTCCAAGAACAACAAGTACTATGACCTTTTAGACACCCCTTTAAAAAATCCCGATGGAACCGTATCCAAGCTTGAAATTTTTCGTGATATAAGTAAATACAAACAGGTAGAGAACGAGCTTAAGCGCAGTGAAGAACGGTATATACTGGCCCAGCGGGCGGCAAATATCGGCAGTTGGGAATGGGATATTATATCCGGTGATCTCAAATGGTCCGACAACATCGAGCCTATGTTTGGATATAGTCGGGGAGAATTCGGCGCAACTTATGAAGCGTTTCTCAAATGTATCCACCCCCAGGATATGCAATATGTTATTGATTCGGTAAACGCCTGTGTAGCAAGGGATGAAGATTATGCTATCGAGCATCGTATTGTGTGGCCGGACGAAACGGTACATTGGGTTTCGGAGACAGGGGATGTAATCCGGGATGAGTACGGGAAAGCAATTCGCATGATTGGTATTGTCCAGAATATCACTGAACGTAAAAAGGCGGAAGAAGCTATTATGATGCGAAACAGGGAACTTTCTTCCTTAAATACTATTGCTGCTATAATAAGCCAATCTCTGGAGTTGGAGAAGGTTTTGACTGATACCCTCCAGACTGTGCTTGACTTAATGCACCTTAAGGCAGGATGGATCTTTCTATGGGATGAAAAGGAAGATAAATTGACCCTGGCAGGCCACCTGGGATTATCCAGGGAGTTTGTTCTTGAGGAAGCGGAGAGACCTATGGGTAATTGCATCTGTTCCCAAGTAATACAAAAAAAGAAACCCCTCATTACTGAAAACATCTTGAAATGTCCCAGGCTTTCCGGGACGGTAGTAAAAGGAGAGGGATTGAAATGCCACGCCTCTGTGCCGTTAATCTCCAGCAATAGGGTGGTGGGGGTAATGAATGTAGCCAGTGAAAATTTTCGTCCTTTTTCTTCCGAAGATTTGAAATTACTCTCTGCCATAGGACATCAAGTGGGGGTATCCGTTGAAAATGCCAGTCTTTTTGAAGACACAAAGCAGAAATCATCCAAACTTGAGGAGGCATATGAAAGGCTTAAATCATTATACGAAGAATTGAAGGCTGAAAGAGAAAGGGCAAAAAACCTTAGTAATGCATTAGAGGAGAAATTCGGCTTAGGAAATATCATAGGGAAGAATCATAAAATGCAGGCCCTCTATGATTTGATCGAAAATATTTCTCCCACCAATTCAACTGTACTTATTCAGGGAGAAAGTGGTACAGGGAAGGAACTCATTGCCGGTGCCATTCATAATTTAAGTCCCCGCAGAGACAAACCTTTTATTGTAGCTAATTGTTCAGCTTATTCTGAAAATCTGCTGGAAAGCGAGCTTTTCGGTCACGAAAAAGGGGCATTTACCGGCGCCATCAAAAGGAAAAGGGGGCGATTTGAGCTGGCACAGGGCGGAACCATCTTTCTGGATGAGATTGGGGAAATTCCAGCCACTACTCAACTTTTGTTACTTCGGGTATTACAGGCAAGAAAATTTGAAAGGGTAGGCGGAGAGGAAAGCTTTTCGGTAGATGTTAGGGTAATTGCCGCTTCCAATCGTGATTTAAGTAGGGAGATGCATGAAGGTCGATTCAGGGAGGATTTATATTACAGGTTAAACGTCATTCCCATTCTGGTTCCTCCTTTAAGGGAAAGAAAAGACGATATTCCTTTACTGGCAAAACATTTCCTGAAAAATTACTGTAAAATCATCAATAAAAATATTAAGGGTTTTTCAGAAGAAGTCTTTCAGATTCTTCTCAATTACCATTGGCCTGGAAATGTCCGGGAGCTACAAAATATAATAGAACATGGGGTCATTCTTGCAAAAGAAGATATGATAAAAGAAGCTGATTTGCCCCTTATTTTAAAAGTGGGGTCCAACGATTCCATAGAAAAAATAACCTCTTTGAAAGCCGTTGAAAAAAATATAATCCTTAAGGTTTTAAAGGAAACAGGGGAAAATAAATATCAGACAGCAAAGAAATTGGGTATCACCCGTAGCACCCTGTACGGAAAGCTGAAAAAATATGGGATTAAATTAAAGGGCCGTAATGAGCAGAGTTAATTATATACATTATGGGTGTCCCTCATATCATTTACTGTTTTCCTATTTCCAATTAAACGATTAATCGTAATATTAAAAAAGTAGCATAGCCAAATAATGCCCTTTTCCCATTTAACAAAAAGAATAGAAACATCCCCCTTTCCTCTCCTTTTCTCCTCCTGTCAATTCTCCCAGTAAAAAAAGATTTGACAATTCTTTAAAAAAATAATTAGATATTTTCCGAATGTTAAAATTTATAATTTTAAATTGTTATTGATTAGGAAGCAATTACATATGCCGACATGATATTATCGGCATGGATAAATGATTTAACCTGAGGACAGTTAACAGGAGGGGCTTATGAAATTAGTTATTGGGATATCCGGTGCAAGCGGATCAATTTATGGTATAAGGCTTCTTGAATTTTTAAAGGAGAAAAAGGATATTGAAACCCATCTTGTAATGAGCAGTGCGGGGAAAAAGAATATAGAAATCGAAACTGACTATGACCCTGTTAATGTGGAAAAACTTGCCGACTATCTTTACGACTTTAATGATATAGGCGCTGATATTGCAAGTGGTTCCTTCAGGACGGATGGTATGATTATTATTCCATGCAGTGTAAAAACACTATCCGCCCTTGCAAATGCTTACAATGAAAATCTTCTTGTACGGGCAGGTGACGTTACTTTAAAAGAAAGAAAAAAACTGGTGGTTGTATTCAGGGAAACGCCTCTTAATTTTATTCATATTAAGATGCTGGAAAGACTGACATTAAACGGGGCGATAATCCTCCCTCCAACACCGGCCTTTTATCACCGTCCCAAAACAATGGAGGATATAATTAATCAGACCCTGGGAAAGGTCCTGGACCTTTTCAATATTGAACATAACCTTTTCAAAAGATGGGGGAATACATAAAGCTTTAATTATGAAGGTAGTTGATTTCCACATTCATCCAAATATGGAAAGGGCAAGATTTAAACCATGGCTTTTTGAATTATGTTTAAAGGCCAGTCCGGAACTTGTAAAAATTTTTACAAACTCAATAACAGGAAAAAGGCTTGTGGAATTCCTGGATACACAGGAGGTGGACTATGGAGTAATATTAGCGGAAACCACACCTATCACAGGAACCGTTGAAAATGAATTCATAAGTAATCTCGCCAGAGACGAAGCAAGGCTGATCCCATTTGCAAGCATAAATCCGAATACGGATTCAGAACCCTTAAATATATTTAAAAGATGTGTAGAAGAGATGGGCCATAGAGGTTTAAAATTATGGCCCAGTTATCAATTCTTTTATCCCCATGATCCCGTTATGTATCCATTATACAGCCTTGCCCAGGAAAAAGAGATTCCGGTAATGTTTCACATTGGTTCATCAAAATTGGTGGGTGCTAAACTTAAGTATTGCGACCCTATATATCTTGATGACATTGCAAGGGACTTTCCAGAACTTACGATTATCATGGCACATAGTGGAAGAGGATTCTGGTATGATAAGGCTTTTCACCTTTCTACCCTGCATGAGAATATTTATATGGAAATTTCCGGGCTCCCGCCGGATAATCTCCTCAAATATTTTCCAGACCTTGAAAAAAATGCCGATAAAATTATTTTCGGTTCTGACATACCCACAATACCTTCTATTAAAAGAAATGTTGAAAAGATTAGAAATCTGCCTTTAAAAACCGCTACTATTGAAAAAATTCTTGGACTTAATGCAAATAAGATATTAGGATTATTTTAAATAATTTTTTCCGGAGGATTGCATAATGAAGAAAATTAGAATAAAGGTTCTTAGATACAACCCTGAAAATGGAGTAGAAAAAGAATTTTCAACATATGAAGTAGATAAAGATGAAAACAGCACAATTCTGGAGGGGCTGCAACAGATATATGAAAGGAATGATTCAACACTGGCCTTTAACTATGGGTGCAGGGTTAAAAACTGCGGACTCTGCGCTGTTAACGCCGATGGGAAACCATATTATGCATGCATAACAAAAATTAAAGACAGCATGGAGATAACCCCCCTGAACAATCTTCCCCTTATTAAAGATCTTATCTTTGACAGAGAACAGTTTTTTAATTTTTTAAAAACATTTAAACCCTATGTGATACGAGACAAACCGCCTGAAACTTTACCGGAAACTCTAATTCAACCTCCTGAACATGCACAGCTTATGAGCTGCAGGGAATGTTTTGCCTGTATGTCATCCTGCCCTGAATATAAATGGGAAGATGAATCTTTTGGCGGACCTTTAGGATTTGTAAAGCTGGCTCAGCTTCATTACGACTGCAGAGACTCACAGGATCGAGTATCACAGGCAAGAGATATGGGAATTTTAAAGTGTACAGAGTGCAAAAAATGTGTATGTATTTCAGGAATTCCCATTAACAAAATAGTTATTCAGCCATTTTTAGAAACTTTAAATGCCAGGTAAAAGGAGGCGGGAATGATAGTAAAAGATTGTGATCTTTTATGTGTTGGTAGCGGAGGAGCCGGTGTTGCCGCATCAGTAACAGCGGGTCAAAAGGGAGCAAAGGTTATTATTGCTTCCAAAGAACCGATTGGATACGGAAATACCCGTATTATAGGAGGGGTATTTGCATACGGAGACCTTGATGAATCAAAAAAAGGAGAGGACTTCTTCAGGGATATGGTTATTGGGGGGGACTATTTAAATAATCAGGAATTTTGCAAATTACTGGCGGAAGAGGCTCATCAGGCAACTTTTCTTATCGAGAGCTTTGGAGGTGTTCTCGGCAGGGATAATGAAGGAAAAATAACGGAGAAGGCCCTTTTTCAGTTAGGAGGGCACACATCGCCAAGAACCCTTTTTATTCCATCCACAGGTCCCGGGTTAGGTCAGGCGCTAAGATATGCCATAGTCCGTGAAAATATAGAAATGTTAGAAAGGACATTAATTACTGACTTAATCCATGAAGGGAATCATGTTTTTGGGGCCGTTGGCTACGAACAGGCAACCGGGGAAACTGTGGTAATAAAAGCAAAAAAAACCCTTCTGGCAACAGGGGGGGGCGGCTGGATATATTATCCCCGTACTGATGTTTCTAAAGCCATTACGGGAGACGGCTATTCTCTAGCCCTGGATACAGGTGCTGTACTTATTGATATGGAACAGGTACAATATATACCCTTTTCCCTGACACATCCTCCAGGACTTCAGGGAATTGTGGTTGGAGAGCCATTTACGGCAGGGCCTGCAGGTATACTTAAAAATGTTCATGGCAAAGATATACTACCCGGAGTTAGTTTAAAAACAAGGGCCCAGGTTTCCAAT
>JAXHUS010000522.1:0-3567 GCA_034189305.1 Thermodesulfobacteriota bacterium
TGACCCTTCTGGTTAAAAAACCTGGTGTGCCCATTACCGTTACTGAAGGGTCAACCTGGCTTATTTCCACCTCAATAGATAATGTAATATCTTCATCATTTGTGACAAAGGGATTAAATTTTAAGCGAAGTCCGTACTCTTTGTATTCAACTGTAGCAGTATCAGCGGTTATTAAAGGGATTGGTATCTCTCCCCCAGCCAAAAAATTGGCTTCGCCTCCGCTTGCACATAAAAGCTTGGGGTTGGCAAGAGTTCTTGCATTTCCATCCTGGTGGGCCACATTTAAAATTAATGAGTAATTTGAAGATAATGTAATAGGACCCAGGAAGTTTGGGTTGCCCTCTCCAATGTTTCCGACTACGCCAAAATTGCCGTCGATACCTGCACTATCTCCCCAATTAAATCCTATTCTCCTGCTGATCAATTCATTGACTTCCTCAAAAAGCGCGTCAATAATAACGATAGTTTCACTGACTCCAACCCTTACAAGATTTACAATATCATGCCCCGGATCATCCACAAGGGCGGAGGCTATCTGGGTTATGTTCTCCTTTTCTTTATCGTTTGCCGCATCTCCCTCCATGAAAACTTTATTACCCACTTTTCTGGCTTTAATTTTAGTAATTCCACCTCTGATTAAAGCAGTGTTAATCTGTTCAGCTATAGTATCAATCAGTACGTAACTCCTTTCCACAAAATTAAATACCTGGGGGAACATTTCACTGACTTTCTGGATCCTTTTCAGATCTTCCAGGGTTAAAACTTTTCCGTTTAAAATAACCCTTTCACCAACAACTTTAACTCGCAATCCCTCAATATCCCCAAGGATCTGTTTTACCTCTTTGGCTATCTGTTTTGGATTGGTAGATGTTACCCTTATTCCCCGTGTCTCTTCCTGCCCTTCCCGCCATAGGATGAGATTGGTCTCTCCAATCCCCTTGGCTGTTATTAGAACCTGTTTCCCATCGGCCAGGAGTTTAACATCGGCAATATTCGGATCACCAACAGCCACCCTTTCTAAACCTTCAACTTCCAGAAGTTTCTGTTCGCCCAGGGTTAAAACAATATATGCTTGGGCAAACAAACCTGGAGCAATGTACAGAATGTTCCACATTACAAATACTACAATCAAAACTTTTCCCTTTACCAATTCTCTTTTTAACATTTAATTTACCCTCCTTTTATTCTCCTCCTTTTATAATTTCAATTCTCTTGTTGCGTTTCTTTTGCATTTGTGTTCTTATTTCAGGCTTGGCAATAGAATCAAATGTAATAATCGGAGTTTCAGTTTCAGTGCTCATGTCATCACTATTTCTTAAAATAAGGGTTATAGTCCCTTTTTGCTGGGCAAAGATAAGTTGTTGCGCCTCTTCCTGAGTGACAAGAAGTGTGACCGTGGTATAATCATCCTCCACTGCCCCTGATATATCGGTACTAAACCTTTGACCGGCAGCTATTACAGAAACATTCTGCAGGATTGTAATGGTTTTGGTCTCACTTCCCAGTTGGGTTTTCTGCTTACCGCCCTGGGGCATGGAAACATACCCATAAACCGGTACTTCAAAGGTTCCTATTATATCAACATGGTCATTTGGCCTGATCATATTGCTCACGGAGGAGACAATATCAACCGGAAAAGAAAGTGCCCTCTGCCCTTTTGTAATAAGTTGGGACAGTCCCTTTGCCCTTTTCCTTATACCCACATCAGACCAGCGAATGATGTCACCCTTTTGTAATGAAGTATTAAGAATCTGTCCGTCAATCTTGCTGAAATCTTCAGGATAAACAGTATTGCCGCTTATATATGTCTGGGGCACCTGTCTCTTGGCAAAAAGGGATATATCAACAACAGTTCCAACGTCAATATCCTGAGATGCAGCAATAACCTCAACCATTTCATACCCCTCATGAATAGATCTTCTCTCCTTTTCCAAAAACATTCTGACCGCTATTATGGCAAAAATACCCAGGGCTATGGCAATAAGAAGTGTAAACCCTTTTTTTTGTTCCAGACCGGCTAAAAAAGAAGTTCCTTTTTTTTGTTCCATTTTAATACCCCTATTAATTTTAAATGCCTGAAGTAATCATAAAACTGTTAAAAAATAATTAAAATTCCTGCGCATCTATGGAACAGGTAAAGATAATATAAAATAAATTGCCTCCAGATAATACTCCATTGCTGTTTGAAACATTCCTATAAGACCCGGTTCTTCCTGACCCGGAAAGATTCTTATTCCTAACAATACAAATATGATAACGGCTGTCATAATAATATATTCGGTCATGGACTGACCCTTTTGACTATCAATCCCCACAAAAAACCCTTTAAAAATTTCTTTCAATTATGCCCCACCGTCAGATTTATAAAAATCAAGGTTCCCTTTTGTTCTCCATCGGGCTGGAAATTAATCAGGCATTCTGCATCACCTTTTGTAAAAAAAAGAAAACTATTTTTTTCCAATTCTTTATAAAGTGAGCTCTTATTGCTATATTCTTTCCAGCCTTCTTTTTTCATATTTCTACTATAATAATTCATGCAGTTTATACTATTTGTTTCCATAAAGTCAATAAAAGTATTTGTCTCTTTATTACCCTCCAGAGATTCCATGTGAAGGTTTTTTCCATTATTTATGAAACCGGGCACATTACCGCTCTTTGTATTTTTTTTAAATTTATCCAGCATCATAACGGTATGGGAAACCTGTGTCATACCGGAATTATATTCCCCACGGGCAATTATAGTTTCAAAAGTTTTATTAATTACATTGAAACTGCTTAATGTTATACAGCCCCCGGATTCATTCTTATAAATTTTTCTTCCTTCTGCCTTCCACCGGGAAGAATAGTGGTTTATTACCCTTTGGGGCCGGTCTTTGGTCTTAAAGCATTTTATTTTTGAAGCCACTCCATTGATTTTCAGGTTTTCTGCATGGGAAACCTCTATGCCTGACGGATATGAAGGAATAAAATCATTGGTATCTATTCTGCCAAAGCGAATTTTTTTAACCCTGTCCACCCTTTCATGATAATCTCTTTTAAGGGGGATAAACGTTTTTTCCGGTTTGCTTTTTGCCTTACTGGGAGGATGAAATTCTAATAATAGAATAATCAGTATTAATAAACCAAAAAGCTTTAATAATGAAGTCATAATATTAAATACTTTTTAAGTTCAAATGCCTGGATCCAGATGCCTGAAAGTTAAAAAATAAGGAATAGTTCACAGGGACCAGGGATCGGTTGTCATTTATATACTTACATTTATTCGGTATTTCCCCTTTTGATATCTGACATTTTAACTTAAGGCAGTACATTAAGGTCTACTTTTAAGAAAGTAGGTTTCAGTGGTCCCCAATCGGCTGCTTTACCCACTTTCTTCATTATTTTTTCCATTTCTTTTGCGGTGAATAAATGCCCTAATGGAAACATCCACAGTTTACCCACGGCATCATAGATTTCATCATCATCATTTGCTTTCCACGGATTATAGCCCAGTACTGCATATCGTTCTTTTAATACGCATTTATTTTTTACCCTGACACCCCTTCTCTTTCTGGCAGAGGCTTTAAA
>JAXHUS010000523.1:0-2936 GCA_034189305.1 Thermodesulfobacteriota bacterium
GAAGAAGTATATCATAGGAATAGATACAGGAGGCACATTTACCGATAGTGTTGTTGTAGACGGGGAGGGAAATATCTATGAAGGAAAAGCTTTAACCAATTATAAGGATTTTAAGGAAGGGGTTATAGCCTCCATTGAGGATGCTGTGGCTAAAATGGATATGTCTATTAAAGATGTACTCAGTAAAACCATCTTTCTAGGACATGGAACAACCCTTGGTACCAATGCGGTAATAAACCGAATATTTGGGAAGGCCGGACTTATTACAACAAAGGGGCATGAGGATGTAACCCTTATCATGCGGGCGGCAAAGACTGATGGTCTGGGTGAAGCAGAGGTAAGACATCAGGCCACAATAAGAAAACCTCAACCTCTGATCCCAAAAAATTTAATAAAAGGGGTAGTAGAAAGGGTGGATTGTTTTGGAAGGGTTGTTATACCATTGGATTTAAACCAAACAGAAGAGGTAATAGATGAGCTGGTGGAAGATGGAGTGGAAGCCATTGCCATATGCCTTTTCTGGTCTTTTGCCAATCTTTCTCATGAAAGGCTTATAAAAGATTTGATCCTTGAAAAATATCCGGACATCTATGTTTCAGTGTCCAGTGAAGTAGCCCCTCAAATTAGGGAATATGCCCGTTCAATGACAGTGGCAATTGATGCGGTTATTGGGAAATTAATGAGGCGATATATTAATAGTTTAAACGAAGAGTTGATGCAAAGGGGCCTTAAATATCCCATATCAATCATGCATGCATACGGTGGTGTAACCAGTTCATCTACGGCACGTCCTGTTGGAACAATTGAATCCGGACCTGTCGGAGGCGTTATCGGAAGCAGATATCTGGCAGAGAAACTT
Organism: Thermodesulfobacteriota bacterium; assembly: GCA_034189305.1. Classification (GTDB taxonomy): domain Bacteria; phylum Desulfobacterota; class WTBG01; order JAXHUS01; family JAXHUS01; genus JAXHUS01. Next base: position 860 of record JAXHUS010000523.1, read on the forward strand.
GGATACAAAGATGTCATAACATCGGATGTGGGTGGAACAAGCTTTGACGTGAGCGTTTTAAAAAATGGCGAATGGACATTTGCTAAAGAACCTATTATGATGAGATTCAGAGTTGCCATTCCTATAATCAAAATAACCTGTATAGGAGCAGGGGGAGGGACAATCTGCTGGATAGATCCCCTTACCGACAGGTTAAAGGTGGGGCCTGAAAGCGCCGGTTCTCATCCTGGGCCTGTCTGTTATGGTTTTGGAGGGAAAAACCCAACGGTAACCGATGCCGATTTAATTTTAGGGTATTTGAATCCCGACAATTTTTTTGAAGGAAAAATGAAGTTAAATAAAGAGGCGGCCTATTTATCTATAAAGGAGCAAATAGCCGATCCTTTAGGGATGGAACCTGAACAGGCAGCCGCCGGCATATATGATATTGTAAATTCTTACATGGCTGACAATTTAAGGCAGTCGGTAATAGAAAAGGGATATGATCCAAGGGACTTTATCCTCTTTGCTTATGGAGGAAATGGTCCTATGCATGCAGGGGTATATAGTAAGGAAATAGGCGTTAAGAAAGCTGTTATCCCTCCGCAATCTTCTGTTTTTTCCGCCTTTGGAATAGCATCTTCCGATGTTATGCATATTTATAAGCAGAGTGAGCTTTTAAGTATGCCTGCGGATCCGGACAAAGTCACCTCCACATTTAATAATTTAGAAGAAAAAGCTGTTCTGGATATGGAAAGGGAAGGGTTTAAAAAAAGTGATGTGATTTTGAACCGTGAGCTTGATATGCGCTATGGGCGGCAGGTTCATGAAGTTGGGGTTTTCGTAAAAGGTGGAATACTTACCCATAAAGATATAGAACAAATTTCTAATGATTGGGAAGCCAGATATGATGAGATTTATGGTAAGGGAGCCGGTTTTAAAGAAGCCGGTATATTAATAGTTTCCTTTAAAGTTACAGCAATTTGCAGGACATTTAAACCTGAAATAAGAAGACAGGACATGACAAAAAGCAAGAATTCAGATGTTGCGTTAAAGGGGACAAGAAAGGCATTTTTTCGAAAATATAATGATTTTTGCGAGACTAAAATTTATGATTTTAAAAAACTACAATTCGGAAATGAAATCAGTGGACCGGCTATTATTGAAGCCCCCACAACTACAATAGTTATTCATCCGGAAAATTTAGCATCAGTTGATGAATACAGAAATGTAATTTTAGAATAAGGAGGGATATGATGCAAGATAATAAAGTTGATCCGATCACATATGAAGTGGTTAAGCATAAGATATGGCAGATTCTCTGGGAAGGTAGAGCTACAATGGAGCTGGTCTCCGGTTCCGTAGTGGTAACTGAAGCCAAAGAGGTATTATATGGACTATATGATCGTGACGGAACCATTGTTTCAAGTTCTGCGGGACTTCTTTTGCATATACTTGGCGGGGAACAGATGATAAAAAATATAATTAATTGGTATTCACAAGAGCCGGGCATATATGAAGGGGACGTTTTTTTCTTTAATGACGCCTTTGTAGGTGGCCTTCATAATCCGGATCAGGCCTGTATTGCACCGGTATTTTATAAGCAAGAGAGAATAGGCTGGCTTCTGGCCCTTTTTCACACGCCGGAAGTCGGTGCAATTGAGCCTGCCGGTATGACCCCCAATGCTACCTGTGCCTTTCATGAAGGGATAAGATTACCAGGTGTCAAGTTAATGGAAAAGGGGCGGGAAAGACGGGATATATTTCAGTTGTTTAAAAGCATGGTGCGGGATCCCGGGGGGATAATTCTGGATTGTAAAGCAAGGATAGCATCTCTAAATGTGGGAATAGTCCGTGTTTTAGAATTGGTTGACAGATATGGTTTGGATATCCTGGAGAGTATATTTAAATTAATGATTGAAGATGCTGAAAAAGGCGCCAGAAGGAAACTACTTGAGCTTCCCGATGGAACCTGGCGAGAAGCTTCATATCTTGACCATATTGGCAAAAAATATCAGCGTTTTAGAATTCAAGTTGCATTGATAAAGGAAGGGGATCATCTTACCGTAGATTTCACAGGAAGCTGGGAATCCGTTCC
>JAXHUS010000524.1:0-2619 GCA_034189305.1 Thermodesulfobacteriota bacterium
AAATATTTCTCTAATTCTTTTCATGACGGTGATATCCTTGTCTTTAATCATTTCTATCCCCCTCCTATTTAAGGGTGAATTTAATACTACATTGTACAATTCATTACATGAATGTTTCATTTAGATACCAACTTTATAACTTAAGTGAGCTAAAGTGCGTAAAGTACTCTTAAGTTATTAAATGATAAAGTTCAACTTAAGGCACTTTAAGTGCACTTAACCCTTATATCTTCCTTATTCTACATAGTAGAGCCTTATCCTGGGGATACCCTGCTATTGGATCACATACTTCATCACTGGTCAATAAGTTTACATTCGCCTGGGCCCATCCATGAGGAATACTAATCACTTTTTGGTGGATACCTTCCGTAACTTCTGCTTTGAACTTCACCCTACCGGTCTTTGTTTCTACAATAATTATTTCGCCATTGACAATCTCGTATTGTGCAGCAGTGCTGGGGTGAATCTCAGCTATAGGGTAAGGGTATAGGTGACGTATTTCGGGTAAGCTCCGCAGCCCACTGTGAATATACTCTAAAATCCTTGCTCCCGTAATCAGGATTAACGGATATTCTTCTGCCAATTCTGGTGTGCTTATAGGGCTTTGACTGGGTTCCTGGTGGGTTGGCAGAGGATCATACCCTGCTTTTTCCATACTCTCGGAAAAGATTTCAATTTTTCCAGAAGGAGTCTGAAAACCAATTTTTTTATAAACCTCGTATTCTTTTGGAAGAAAGATACCCCGGGAATTTTCCATTAGTAGCCCTAAATCAACGCCACATGGTTCCAAGAAATGTTCAATAACCTCTTCATCGGTTTTCCATGGAAATTCCTTTTCAAATCCCAACCTGCGTCCTAATTCAGCCCATATCTTCCAGTCCGGCCAGCTTTCGCCAACGGGCTCAATAACCTTCCTTCGTATCATAATATAGGGTATTCCATGAACAGCTCCCACTGGCAAGGCTCCCAGACCTATTGCTTCCAAAAAAGAAGATGCAGGCAGAAAATAATCCGCCAGTTCGGCAGTTTCAGTCATAAACATATCCATGACTACCACTAAATCAAGCTTGTTAATGGCCTGCCTAAATTTTTTTGAATCTGTATAGGTAACTGCCGGGTTTCCTGCACAGACTATCAAACCTTTTATAGGGTATGGTTTTTCAGTTAATACCGCATCGGAAAAAATGGTTTCAGGACCATAAGGGGCAAATCTTTCTTTCTGCTCAGCCTCCTCAACCCCTAAAGATATAGAATACCTTTTATAAAACAGAGGATATTTTTCTACACCTATGGGATTTTCTTCCACCGGTACCCTCAGGTCGGCAATTGGATAACCCTGGACAGTCAACCACCCTCCGGGTATATCAATATTCCCTGTAACTGTCTGTAAAATGGAAAGCACTCTTGAATTCTGAATATTATTTATCTGTCGGTCAAGGGAGCCAAAACCCTGGATTATACAGGCCGGCCTGGCAGAAGCATATAACCGGGCGATCTGTTTAATATCCGCTGCGGAAACCCAGGTAATCTCCTCAACTTTCTCAGGGCTATACTGTCTTACATGTTCTCTCAATTTATCAAAACCAACAGTCCATTCTTTCACAAACTCCTTATCATATAATCCTTCCCCGATGATAACATTTAACATGGCCAGGGCAAGAGCACAATCAGTGCCGGGCCTTATAGGAATATGGATTCCTTTTTTTGCAGCAGTGGTTCGTCTCGGGTCAATGACAATGAGCTTTAGTCCCTTTTCTAAAAGTCGATCAATATGATTGCCCAGAGTGAATCTTGATACATGGGGATTATGACCCCAGAGTACAATACATCGGGAATTTTGAAAATCATGGTCGATAAACCTGCCAAAGGTTATGTTACGGGCTACAATTCGGGAAACATAGCAGCCACTTTCCACCGAAAAAAAGTTGGGTGTACCAAAAACCCCCTTGAACCTCTGGGAAAAAGCTGCACATTCCAACCTCTCCACTCCTACCGAACCTGCTATAATCGCCAGCGCATGGGCGCCATAATTATCTCTAATCTCTTGTAATTTATCGGTTATTCCATACATTGCCTCATCCCAGGAAATCCTCTTCCACTCCCCTTCTTCTTTCTTCATCGGATAAAGTAAACGATCAGGAGAGTAAACATGCTCCACCAACCTTTCGGCCTTGGGACAAATAGCCCCTCTATTGACCGGATGTTCTTGCATGCCTTCGATTTTTGTTAACCTTCCATTTCTAACATAGGCATTTATCCCGCAGCAATTAACGCACAAAGCACAGTCAGTTTTAATAATTTCCGTATCAGTAAAATTTATCATAGTCTTTCGCCTCCTCTTTTTTAGATATGTAAACCTTTATTTTGGATAAATATCAAACAAAGCATGGGTAACCCCAATCAAAGTGCAAAATCTCTGAAATACAGCTATTTTTCCTAATGGGCGTCCTTAAGCAAATATTTTATCGTAAAGGCTTTGGGAGTTGCCCTGGGGTCACCAAACGTCTTATCAAAAACCAACTGAGAAGAGTGTCCGGAGAGATGATTCATATACAAACCGACACAATAGTAATTTACATTATTATACCTGGTAGTCCAGCCATGGCTGACAAACCCAAG
>JAXHUS010000525.1:0-2260 GCA_034189305.1 Thermodesulfobacteriota bacterium
TGGGGGAACCATTGAAATTAATGAGTGTTTTTTCTCCTTTTTTACTGATCACATAAAGGGGCAGATTTAAAGGAATCTCTCCTGTCAATACTTTTCTGGGCCCGATTTTTACCGACTTTTCCCTAAACTCCGGCGCGAAAATAATTCCAATATGTTTACCCAATAATTCTTTCTCTTCATACCCCATAAAATCAAGGGCTGTTTTATTTACATTGGTGATATTTTCTTCCATGTCCATAACAAAAATCATTTCCTGTTGAGAATTAAACAGATATTCTCTATATTGTTCTACATTACTAATATCATTATCTGTTTTTGAAACAGGATACAATTTATTTGCAAAATTTTTCCCCTTCATTTTGATCATCCCTTTTATATTTAATTTATATAGAGAGAATTTTTGTAAATTTTTTCATTTTCATTTAAGACTAATTGAATGTGGTAAAAATTTCAATAATATTTTCACAAAGCCTTTATTTTAAAAAAAACAGGCATAAGAAATTCATTATGCATTACAATGACAATCCTAAAAAAACTGGATTTTCCCGAAAATTTTATAGAAAAATTGTCTAAAGGATAGGAGAGGAGAGAAAAGGAAGTGGTAAGGATTCCTCCAGGACGGTATGAAATACCATCAAAAGACCAGATATAATAAGGAAGAACCTATGGAAGATTTTATAACAGAATCAGAGGGAAGATAAAAGGGCAGATTAAGAGATTTTCTGGAATATTGGTTGAAGATTTATCCAGGCCGTACCAGATTGTAACTGAAGTAATATATGAAATTCAGGCTTCTAAGGACGTCAAACTATCCAATATAGGGAGGATATTAAAAGAAAAGATTTGCTTTTTATCAAGCAAGAGAATTCATGATAAGATAATATTATCATTGGATATAGGGGATATAAGGAAGTATTATGCTAAGGCTACGAAGAATTTAGCAAAGGTCAGGGATGGAAGTAAAAAAAAATAGGGGAAGGATATTGGCTTTGTAAGGTGATAGCAGCTAATATAAGTTAAAAATTCAAATAGCAAAACGCAAAATAAATAGAAAAGAATAGAAAAAGTGAAATGAAAGTAACCATGCTATTTTTTGTATCAGGCTATATCCCTGATGCCAGGGAGGTTAAATTATGACATACGACTTATAACGTTCCAAAGTTACCTTATTTATCCGCCCACCTCTGATGCCAGTAAGTGGAGATATTCCTCGAGGTTAGTGTATCCGTCACCATCATCGTCACCATTACTATTTTTTGGAACAGTAAATTTATGTTTATTCAGGGCAAGATCTGGCCACCCGCCTACATCCTTTTGACTGTCGATAATACGACCGGTGCCGTTTCGTGCATCATTAACAATACGGGTATCCACTGTATCTCTATCTGCCGGGCGTGCACCGGCATTGTCAAGCACCCACTCTTTTACCACACTTCCCGGTTTGACTGTCAGGGGCGATGTCCATATTGGCGGAGTATCTGCTTTTATGTTGAATGATGTTCGTACATCGGCAATTGACCACGGATCATCAGTCCTTCCGGGCGTTTCATTATCAGAAAGGTATATAATTGAGCCTACAGGAACGGCATTCCAGATATAAACCGGCCTTATACCTTCAGGGTTGTTATAACCGGGAATAATTGCATTCCCAACCACGCTCGACTTTAATGGAGGCCTATCCGGCGGTCCCGTATAATGGATTGCCAATTCACCATAATTGTAAATCACGTTATTGACCACAAGAGTACTGGAATCCGCCTTTATAAGCGGATTTCGCTGATGGTTGTGGGCAAAAAGATTGCCGATCATTGATATTTGCTTGGAGTGGTCACCAATGAGCAGGCCCATGGAGTGGGGCCCTTTGGGATGCACTGACTTATAGAGGCATTCGCTGATGATGGAATTACTGATAGTAACATTGTTAACGCCGTCATACCAGGTGCTTACATTTTCATCAACGGCCCAGCTAAATGAGCAATGATCAATTACAACATTGTACACATCATTCTCATCCGGCCAGTCCACTATTGAAAGTGCATCGCCATCATGCCCGCCGGTATCACCGTATCGCACCCGTATATGCTGAATCAGTACATCATGGGTGGCAATTACTATTCCAGCATGATTACCACCTTTTATTGTTATGCCGGGAGAAGGGGCGGTCTGCCCGGCAATAGTCAGATATGGGTTTTTAATCCACAGCCCATTATTTATCTCAATAGTTCCTGATACCTCAAATACAACAACGCGGGCTCCTGAT
>JAXHUS010000526.1:0-4205 GCA_034189305.1 Thermodesulfobacteriota bacterium
CAATATTGATATTGTCATAACTTTAAATAAGTTTTGCAGAATGTGGTAAATTTGACGTGTATTGTCCAAATCTCAATAACTGCATAGTCCATGATTTCTGCATTATGAATCATAGAGCCGTGACCAACCGTCACTCTTTTACCTATTATGGTGTTTCCCTGGGGACGGGCATGAATAATACACCCTTCTTCTATAGCAGTTCCTTCTCCAATATTGATGGTACCATAATCACCCCGGATTACCGCTGTTGGTCCTATATAACAATTCGATTCAATTTTCACGTTCCCGATAATCTGGGCCGAATCTGCAACAAAAGCAGTTTCGTGGATAGCGGGAACTTTGCCTTCAAAACTATATATAGCCAATAATTAACCCTGATTGAATTAAATTTTTACAATATAAATTTTGAGCCGACACTGCTCAGAAAAAATTCTTCAGGAAATTCCTCATAAAGAGTTTTTGTTGCACGCCATCCGGTACAATGCATAGGACATATTAAAGACGGTTCTATCTCTTTTAACGCCTGGACGGTCATACTGATTAATTCTGCTTCTCTGGGGCCTATAAGATGGAATCCTCCAATTACCGCATAGATTTTATTTATACCTGTTAACTTTTTAACATGATGAATGATATTAATGATTCCCGCATGAGCACAACCGGTAATTACCACCAATCCCTTACCCTTTACATTCACAATTAATCCCTGGTCATCTAAAAAAATATCCTCTTCGATCTTATCTCCCCTTTGTAAAAAGGCATTGGGCATTCCCTTTTCAAAATCTGTTGTCCTTTCAACCTCCCCTGTTGTCATAATCAGATCAGAAGGGAATAAATAAGGATTTTTTGTTTCAATTAAATCTTTTGAATATTCTAAAACCTGCGCTCTTTCCAATATGGGCATATTAATATTCCTACCGTCCGGTAGTTTTAGAAACCTTTTTTGGAGGAAAACATCCGGATGTGCTATTATATTATATTTTTTTGGCTCGGATTTTAGTATTTTTATTAAAGACCCAAAATGATCCATGTGTCCGTGACTTAAAATGATTGCTTCCAATTCTTTAAAGTCTATCTGTAAAAGTTCTATGTTGGTAAAAAAACCTGTTTCGGACCATCCGGTATCAAATAATACCCTGTATACCCGGCTATTTTGAAATACCTCAATAAAAACAGAGAAGGCATGTTCGGCAACCAGAGGCGGCAGTACTTTACCATCTCTATAATGTTCCGGCCTTTTAATCCGGTCATTTGATTGTAAAAGTAAATCTGTATAGTTATCCATTAAAACACTTAATGAAATATTATCTGCTTCTTTTAAACCGTTCATTTTAACCTCATCGATTTCTGGGAAATTTAGATTTATTTTCATAATTTTTAAAAACAGGGGAAAGCTCCCTTAATTTTTCTACAGTTTCTTCAAGAACTGTAACTGTATAATTTATATCTTCCACATCAGTTTCTCTGCCCAAGGAAAACCTTATTGAACCATGGCCAATTTCCGGCGGCACCTGCATTGCCCTTAAAACATGAGAATATTCTGGAGAACCTGTTGTGCAGGCAGAACCGGAGGAAACAGCTATACCCTTCTCTTCTAAATGAAGCATTACTGCCTCTGCTTCCACACCGTAAAACCCGATATTGGAAACATGAGGAAGCCTGTCTGCCCCGCTGCCGTTTATGTTAATCCCTGAAATTTTGCTTTGAAGGCTATTTTCAAAACCATCCCTGAGATTTTTAAGCCTTTTTCCCTGATAATCCATCTCCTCCTTTGCCAGTTCCAGAGCTTTACAAAGCCCCACTATCCCCGGAATATTTTCAGTTCCCGCTCTAACACCTTTTTCCTGATGACCACCGGTAAATAAAGGCTTTATATTAATGCCATTTTTTATATATAATGCCCCAATCCCCTTTGGGGCATACAGCTTATGCCCCGAGATGGAAAGCAAATCAATTCCCAGATCTTTAACATCCACCGGTATTTTACCTGCTGCCTGGACTGCATCACAATGAAGAATTATATTATTTTCCTTTGCGATTTTAGCAATTTCTTTTACTGGTTGAATAACCCCTGTCTCATTATTTGCAAGCATTACTGAAATAAGAACGCTGTCATTTCTAATTGAATCTTCAAGCTCTTTAAGACTTATTACACCATTTTTATCTACGGGAATATATGTAGCGCTAATATCTTCTTTTTCTAAATTATTACAGGTTTCCAGCACTGATTTGTGTTCAATCCGGGAGACAATAACATGTCTTCCCTTCTTCTGATGTGCCCTTATAACTCCCCTGATAGCAAGATTATTCGCCTCCGTACCCCCGCTTGTAAAAATAATTTCATCTGAATGCGCATTTATGCAGCAGGCTATTTTTTCCCTTGATTCTTGCAATGCCAGAGCCGCCTCTCTGCCGAAATGATGCGAACTCGAAGGATTACCGGAATGTTTGGTAAAAAAAGGAAGAATGGACTCCAGAACTTCTTCCCTGACAGGAGTGGTTGAGCAGTAATCAAGATAAATTCTTCTCATTTTTCTTCTTTTATAACTTCAATTCCCATATAGGGTCTTAAAACTTCCGGCACGATAACACTGCCGTCCTTTTGCTGATAATTTTCAAGGATTGCTATCAAAGTGCGGCCAATGGCAAGTCCCGAGCCATTTAACGTATGAATATATCTTGTTTTCTCTTTGGGAGAGTGCCTGTAACGGATATTGGCACGACGGGCCTGAAAATCCTCGAAATTGCTGCATGAAGAAATTTCCCTGTATACATTATCACCAGGAAGCCATACCTCTATATCATAGGTCTTTGCTGCTGAAAAACCCAGATCACCAGTACACAGATTAACCACACGGTAATGTATTTTCAACCTTTTTAGAACCTCTTCAGCATCGGATAGAAGCTTTTCCAATTCCTCATAAGATTCTTCCGGGTTGGAGAATTTTACCAGCTCAACCTTGTTGAACTGGTGCTGACGGATAATTCCCCTTGTATCTTTTCCATAAGATCCGGCCTCGCTTCTAAAACAGGGAGTATAAGCAGTAAAATAAATAGGGAGAGTTTTCCCATCGATTATTTCCCGGGCAAAAATATTAGTAAGGGGGACTTCTGCCGTGGGGATGAGAAAGTAGTCAGTCCCTTCAATTTTAAATAAATCCTCTTCAAATTTTGGTAATTGCCCGGTTCCTGTCATGGTGTTCCGGTTTACCAGAAATGGGGGTAAAACCTCTCTATAACCATGCTCTTTTGTATGCAGATCCAGCATAAAATTTATTAAAGCCCGCTCAAGTTTTGCCCCGGCATCCATATATAATGTAAATCTTGCGCCGGCAAGTTTTGTTCCCCTCTCAAAATCTAAAATTCCAAGTTTCTTTCCTAATTCCCAGTGAGGTTTTGGGGTAAAATCAAATTCAGGCACCTCCCTCCAGGTTTTTACTACCTGGTTATCCTCCGGCCCCTTGCCCTCAGGAACCGAGGAATGAGGGATGTTAGGGATATTGAGAAGTATGTTCTTTATCCTGCTATCTTTATTCCTTAGCTTATCTTCCAGTTCTTTTATTCTTAGGGACACTTCCTTCATTTCAGAAACTTTTTTTGAGGTATCCCTATTATTCTTTTTTAATATGGTAATTTCTTCTGTTGCTTTATTTCTTTGATATCTGAGGGTTTCCACATTCTTAAGAAAATCAAGCCTGGCCTTTTCTTCCTTTTTGAAAGGAGCCAGGTCTATTTCCATGGCCCTTTTTATCATGACCTCTTTTATAAATTCTATATTTTCCCAAACGAAACGTCTGTCAAGCATTTAATTAAATTCATTTAATGATAGTTGTTAGTTGTCCGGCGCATTCTATTTATTCTTAAAAATTTACAACTAACAACTAACACTATAAAAAAGGAAGCAGGCCTGTAAGCCGGGTTCTGTACTTTCCTTAAAAAAAAGAGATGGTCATTAATCTGGGATATCAGTTTCCCGATACCTCAAGCGACCTACCCGAGAGTCTCAGACGGGCCGTCTGTTACGAGGGGGAACCCTCGAAATCTCTCCTATTTGGTCTTGCTCCAAGTGGGGTTTACCTATCCGACCCGGTCACCCGGGCCGATGGTGAGCTCTTACCTCGCCTTTTCACCCTTACCCCATAATATAGGGCGGTATATTTTCTGTGGCACTTTCCTTGGAGTCACCTCCACTGGGTGTTACCCAG
>JAXHUS010000527.1:0-2310 GCA_034189305.1 Thermodesulfobacteriota bacterium
CTATGTATATTGTCGGAGCAAACCCGCTATCTACCCTTCCTGATCCGGATATGGTAAAGGAGTCCCTCGATTCCTTAGAATTTTTAGTAGTTCAGGACATGTTTATGAATGAAACAGCAAGCATGGCAGATATTGTCCTTCCCGCTGCCAGCTTTGCGGAAAAGGATGGAAGTTTCACCAGTTTAGAGAGGAGGGTCCAGAGAATAAAAAAGGTTATCAAACCCTTAGGAGAAAGCAGGCCCGATTGGATGATAATATCCGAACTGGCAAAAAGGATGGGTTATCCAATGGATTACCCCTCACCCCGGGCTATAATGGAGGAGATATCATTGCTTCTTCCTTCTTATAGAGGCATAAAATATGAGGGAATGGAGGAAGGAGGTCATTTTTGGCCTTGCGAAGATATTGATGATTCCGGCACCCAGTCTCTATACGAAGACGGTTTTGTAAAAGGTTCCGGTCGATTAATTCCTGTCAGGTTCCGGGAGATTGATGATTCTTCGTATGAATATCCCTTCTGGTTAATAAAAGGAAGCGATTTGTATCACTTTGGAAATGGTACAAGGACATTAAATTCATCCAGGTTAAAGAGTATCCTTCCCAGGGGATCCCTTGCGATAAATCCTTCGGATGCCGGAGGACTTAACTTAACAGATGGGGATAATGTAAAAGTTAGCTCTAGAAGGGGAGGGATAGAAGTACAAATAAAGATAACGGAGGATATGCCCCGGGGTATTCTTTTTGTACCAAAATTTCTTACAGGGTCCAACATACTAAATAATAAGGTGAAAATAGAGAGGGTGTAATTAAAGAATGCAAAGTGCAAAGTTAAAAATGGAAAACGGAGGAAAAGATTAAGTGATTAGGGGGTTTGTCCGCAACTCTTTTACTATGAATTTTGCCCTTTGCAATTTTCATTTTTCATTGTGTATTAAGAAAGAGGTTATAAATGGAAAAGGAAGAGTTAAATAAGCTGGAGGAAATATTGGCTGAATTTAAGGGTGAAAAATGGCCAATAATCCCTGCTCTACAGAGGATACAGGAGGAATTTGGCTATATCCCCAGAGAGACTATTGAACCCATCTCAAAGGCGCTTAATCTTTTTCCCTCTCAGGTGCAAGGAGTCGCAACCTTTTATGCACAGTTTTACTTAACGCCAAGGGGAAAAAATTTAGTAAGGGTGTGCCGTGGAACAGCATGTCATGTTAGAGGGGGAAAAACAATATTAAAACTTGTAAAAAAGCATCTTGATATTGAAGATGGGGAAACCACGGAGGATTTAAAGTTTTCTCTGGAAACTGTGGCATGTCTGGGCACATGTTTTTTAGCCCCTGTAATGATGGTCAACCGTAATTACTTTGGTAAACTTTCACCCCAGAGGGTTAATAACGTTTTAAAACAATACTAATGATGACGATTAAGAAGTCCGTTCAGTAATATTTGCTATATCATTCTTAACCTTTAATTCTTTATCGGTATTAATGGATTTGGGAGGGTAGATTTCATGAAAAAGATAAAAACGGTTAAGGCATTGAATTCCTTCAGGGATTTTTTAATACAAAACACCGACCCCGCAAGAACATGTATAAGAATATGTATGACCGGTTGCAGAGCATATGGTGCTGAAGAAGTCCGCGATGCCTTAAAGGAAGAAATTAATATCAAGGGGCTTGAACACAAAGTAGAGATTAGAGAAACCGGTTGCCATGGTTTTTGTGCCAAAGCTCCCGTTATGGTGATTGATCCCCAGAATATCTTTTATCAACAGGTTGCCAGTGAGGATATACCGCAAATTGTTTCTCAAACCATAATAAAAGGTAAGGTAGTGGAAAGATTGGTTTATAACGACGCAGGAAATGGAGAAAAAATTCCATACGCCAAACAGATACCGTTCTATAAGGAACAGACAAAACGTATTCTTGCAAATTGTGGTAAAATCGACCCCACTGAAATTTCGCACTATATTATAGAAGATGGTTATACTGCTTTTTGTAAGGCAGTCACTGATATGACTCCTGACCAGGTTATTGAAACAGTAGAAAAATCCAAATTGAGGGGGAGGGGAGGAGCCGGTTTCCCTACCGGAAGGAAGTGGAGATTTGTCAGGGAGGCCGCTGGTGATTTGAAATATATTGTCTGCAACGCCGATGAAGGTGATCCGGGGGCTTTTATGGATCGAGCCGTATTAGAAGGAGATCCTCATTCGGTTTTGGAGGGAATGCTTATTGCTGCCTATGCTATAGGCGCCAGGACAGGCTATATTTATTGCAGGGCGGAATACCCCATTGCAGTGGAACATTTAAAGATTGC
>JAXHUS010000528.1:0-2815 GCA_034189305.1 Thermodesulfobacteriota bacterium
AAAGCCATTTCCCCAAAAAATTCCTTCTCATTTAGTATCCCCAAAATTATATCCTTACCATTTTCCCTGCTTGCTACTTTTACTTTACCCTTAAATATATAGTAAATCCCGTCTCCAGGATCGCCTTCATTAAAAATTACTTCACCCTTATTAAAATACTTCTTTGTTGTAAAAATCTTGTTTAAATCAACATTCAATAGCCTTGAATTCAGTATCTTATTATTAAAAATCCTCTCATTTAACTTATCCATTATTCTCTTTTTCTCCTCTGGATTTTCTATAAAGTTGTACAGAGTGGAAATTACGGATTTAAATTTTTCGTTTAAATTACGCAGTCTTTGAGGAAAAAAGCGGTATATACAAAAAATTAATGAGCGTGAATAATCACTATCCTCATTAATAAGGTGGTTAAATGTTATTCGGTCTAAAACCCCAATAATTGTATCTTCTTTTTCTGCCCTGCAGGTGGCGGTTCTTTTTATGTCATAAAAGAGGCTCATCTCACCAAAAATTTCACAAACTCCAAGAACTGCTATTTTCTCCTTATTTACATAAACGCCAACCTCACCACTTTTAATAAAAAACATTTCCGTTCCTGTACTTCCCTCTAAAAATATGTCTTCATCTTTTTTATAGTGTCGTTCAACGGCAAAAATACTTTCCAGATGACTTCTGTTTAAACTGCCGAAAATTGCGCCGCTTACATTCTGACATATTAAGTCCAGATCTTTTTTTTCCAACCGTCCGGTCTCATTTAAAACCGGTTCCAGGAGCTCATCGATATAATCAACTATATGTACCTTAAATTCATCCGGGATTTTCATGAACTTGCTTGTTGTTTTTAAAGCTTCTTCAGTGGTTAAAGCTTTGCTATCTTGAATACGCCTGTAAATTAAATGTTCACGCAAAGAGTTTAACCCTTCAATACCCACCATGAACTGATAAGCTTCCTCTGATTTTATCTTTTTTGTGATTAATGGATCATAACTTAAAGCAGACAGTTCTTTTTTACCTTTCTCGAGAATTGCAGAATAGTTATCGGTAAACAGGAAATTTTGTGCTCTATCTATTAATTCAAGGTCTTTTTGGGTAATTGGTGAAATCTGCTCGACTACTACATCAACCTCAAGTCCAATTGCCCTTATCATTTTTATAATTAATTCGTTATATATGCCCCGACCGGAAATATTGCCATGGACATCAGCGCTGTAATGGGGTGGTGAAAAGAGCAGTTTTCCATAATTGTCGGTTCCATGAACTCTTAAGTAAGTCTTATTTTTCTTACACCAATGGGTAATTTTTGCTGCAACTACCACAGGGTCTTCACCTTCAATATTTGAATGACCAACATCATATGTAATACCAAAGTTTTTTAAAAAATTTTTTGAAGGAATCTTTTCTTTTATATCTTCTAAAACGGAGAGAAAAAATGCGCTGGTCTGCTTATATTTTGTATTACAATAATTTTCTATCGTAACCCGTACATTCGTGTCCTCTGCAAATTTTACAATTTTAATCAGGTCATCAATTCTATGAGGATTTATAAGGTGTGCTACAATATGGGATGCACCAATATCGTCTGCCAGTTTAACTGTATCTGTCATTAAAGGGATTTGCTCCGCGGGTTCGAAAAATAATTGTTTTCCCTTTTTTGCATTTGGAAAAGGATGGTAAGGTCCAACAATAGGAGCATGAATTGCCAGTTTTAAACCTGTTTTTTTCAACACATTGCGAATCTGTTTTCTCTTTTCGGTATTTATATCCTCAGGCAGTAATTTTAAGGGATTAAATGGATGGAAATCTAATGCCAATTCTATTCCATAATGATTATTTTTATATGCATCCAGAATATTTTCACAGGGATCCCAGTACCTTCTATCCCAGAAAGTCGTGGAAAATAATTTAAAGGGTACTGGATTGGGTTTAATATATTTTACATCCGGCTTAAATTTAAGGAATTTTTCTTGATAATCTGAAGCAAAGGTTAGAATATATTTTTCGATCTCATCAAACCCTTTATCATCATTAAAAATGAAATAAGGTATATGATCATAAATCCAGGAAATTTTTGCAAGGAGATATGGATTTTGTATAAGGGATATGAGGGGCGATATTGTAGTGTTTTTTCTGGCAATTTTAAGTATATTTTTTATACTGCCCATTCTCAAATTATAACCATACTTAAGCGTGGACTTTGCACAAGCCAGGAAAATAAGGCATTCCTCTTCAGAATAGTATTGATTTAGAATATTCTTTGCATCTAAAAGAGAATTTTTTTCTTTTTTAAATAGCCAGTTATCTATAACTTGATCAATTAATTTTCTCTCTTTTTTAGAAAGGTTATTATATATTTTGTGGTAATCTTGCATTTTTATCATAATAACAATAATATTAATTATATACTTTAGTTTGTAACATAACAGAATTTAAAAGTAAAACAATTAATAGTTTGATAAAAATGTCGGAAAATACAAAATTGGGTGAATTTGACTTAATTGAACGATTGATCAAGCAATACAAAAAAGGGCCAGGTGCTATAAGCAAATCTTTTGGTGATGATGCCGTATGGGAGACTTTAACCCCTGGTTATGAATTATTAATAACAACAGACCTGTTTATTGAGGATATTCATTTCAGTGCCGATTATAGCGATGCCTTCCATTTAGGTTATAAATCCCTTGCGGTAAATCTCAGTGATATTGCCGCTATGGGTGGAATACCCAGATTTTTCCTCATTTCTCTTGGAATTCCTGAATACATTTCTTTAAATTTCCTTGAGGAATTTTATAAAGGATTAAATCGTTTGTCCGGAGAG
>JAXHUS010000529.1:0-3563 GCA_034189305.1 Thermodesulfobacteriota bacterium
AAGTGGGCTGAAGGGATGAAAATACCTGAAAATGCTGAAGTTATGCTTTTTGTTGGTTGTATATCTTCTTACAAAAGCAGGGAAATAGCAAAAGCAGCGGCAAATATATTGAAAACCGCCGGTATTACGTTCGGCATTCTTAAAGATGAATGGTGCTGTGGCATGAAGGTTCTCAATGCCGGCTCTTGTAATTCTGGTAAAAAAGTGGCAAAACATAATGTAACTGCCTTGCGTAAAGCAGGAGCAAAGACAGTTATCATGCAATGTGGTGAATGTTATAAAGGATTCAAAATAGATTATCCGGAAATGATCGGGGAATTGCCCTTTGAGGTTTTGCATATTACCCAGTTTATAAAAAAACTTATTAATGAAGGGAAGATAAACCTGACAGAGCAGATAAGAAAAAAGGTTACATATCATGATCCATGCGCCCTTGGAAGATTTTCCGGTGTATATGACGAACCCCGTGAGATATTAAAGATGATACCCGGCACTGAACTTGTTGAAATGTATCCTGCAAAGGAATATGCATGGTGTTGTGGCGGCAGTATAAAGGACGCATATCCTGACCTGGCGGTTAAGATTGCCGTTGATAGGGTAAATCATGCTCATGAGGTTGGCGCTGAAGTTTTAACATCAGCATGCCCTCTATGTAAGATTAATATTCAGGATGCAATCAAAAAGACTGATACAGACCTTGTCTTCTATGATATAATTGAAATTATAGCAAAAGCAGCGGGGCTTTAAAATTGGACTTTTTAAAGGTATGGATTAAATGAGTATTTTAAAATAAAAGATATACTGTTAGATTTATCTATAAAAGTTATTGAGAGGAGGGTAAAAAGTAAGTGATAGAATCATATCCCATTGATAAAAAAGTCTCTTACAGAAAGATCCTGCAACTAAAAGAAAGATTCATTAAGACGGGTGTACTGGAAGAAGGGGTAGTTCGCCCTATCATTTCAGAATCATGGAAAAGAAGCCGGAAGATGGGCATTGACCCTGAAGAAATAGATACTTCATCAATAATATCGGATGATGAATACAACAGGCTGATTGCTGAAAACAACAATATGATAAGGGTAGCTAAGCCTTTTATGGACAGGCTTTTTAAGACTTTAAGGAGTTCACGGTATGTTGTTGTTCTTTATAATAAAGATGGCCGGTATCTATGTTCCAGTGATGATTCCGAAAATTTTGGTAATTTCTCAGATCGTATTCATATATTTAAAAAAATTTGCTGGCAGGAAAAATTTGTGGGAACACACCCTATTGCCTTAACATTGGCTTTAAAGGCTGCCCTTCAATCCGTAAGTGAAGAGTATTATTCCAACTTCTTCAAGGGATTATCAGGCTCATACGCCCCTATTATGGATAAGGAAGGTAATTTATTAGGGATGTTGGGTATAAATACATGGAAGACCCGGCCCCATCCCCACACCCTGGGTATGGCAATAGCAGCTACTGCTGCTATTGAGTATAACCTGTTTTATGAACAAACCATAAACGAATTAAATTTTTACATTAAAAATTTGGATGTGGCTATGAATTCAATGACCGATGGCCTTATTCTTACTAATGAAAAAAAAGAGATCCTTGAAGTTAACAAAGCTGCTGAAGAGATAATTGGAGTTACTGAAAAGGAGAACAAATTCAAAATCTTAGATAGTATCGTCCAGACAAAGCCTACCTTTAAAGAATTATTCCAACTTTTCAAAAGCCGTAACCATTGGAAAAGCGACGAGGAGATTTCCCTTTTTACTCCCATGGGAATCAGAAAGTGTATAGTTTCCTTAACTGCCGTAAAAAATGATGAGAACAATATAATTGGATGGGTTATCTCCCTAAAAAATATAAAACGGATGGGGAAGTTAGTAAAAAAGATGGCTTCTTACCAGGCCCGGTATTCCTTTGAGGATATCTTTGGAAATAACAGGGAGTTTCTGGAGGTCAAGAAATTGGCTCAATTAGCTGCAAAGAATCCGAATCACATTCTCATAGAGGGGGAAAGCGGTACCGGTAAGGAATTGTTTGCCCATGCTATCCATCAGGCAAGCGAACGCTGTGAAGGACCTTTTATAACAATTAACTGCTCTGCCATACCCTCTGAACTTTTTGAAAGCACCCTTTTTGGCTATGAGAAGGGGTCTTTTACCGGAGCCATGCCGGGTGGCGAAATGGGTAAATTTGAACTGGCAAATGAGGGGACACTTCTGTTGGATGAGATTGGCGATCTTCCACTTTTTTTACAGGTTAAACTGCTCAGAGTAATCTCGGAGAACCAATTGGATCGGGTGGGGGGGAAATTTCCTGTTCCCATAGATATAAGGATAATCGCCATTACCAATAAGATACTGGATGAGGAAGTAAAAAAGGGGAATTTCAGGCTTGATCTATACCACCGTCTCAATACCATCACACTAAAAATACCTCCTCTCAGAAGGAGAGGAAATGATATTATCCTACTATCGGAATATTTTATAAAAGAAATAGCTAAAAAAAGAGATCTACAAGTTCGACCGATTTCCTATGATTTTATGAAATTTTTAAAGTCCCACAACTGGCATGGAAATGTCAGGGAACTTAAAAATACTATTGAAAGGGTGATGCTTTTTGCAGAAGATGATTATCTGAAGGTTTCCGATCTTAAAGTCTCCAGCCAGGATACCCATAATAGACCGGTTTTTGAAGAAGAAAATGTAAGATTAAAAGAGGTAGAAAGAAAAATTATAGACCAACTTCTGGTAAAACATAAAGGAAATAAAACAAGGGTAGCCCGTATTCTTGGTATTGGAAGAACCACTTTGTACAGGAAAATCGGTTTTTTAAATTAGAATTGTTCTTAAATAGAACAGTCAATTCTGGAAAAGAAATCAATAAAGTTTAAGAGTGATTAAAAGTCTTACCAGATAAGCTTTACGAATTAATGCAAAAATTTTTATATTGAATTCCTGTTCCATAATGAAACGAACCAATATGAAACACTTTAATGATATTTTATTCAAATCATTCTTTCTCCTCATTGGTATAAAGACAAAAAATATTTAGATAGTTGCTAATTTCGCTTTATAAAAAAAACAATTAATCTTTTCATTACTTTTAGGGAAACTTATTAGTTTTAGATAGTTTCCCCTATGTCCCAGCCCTTTTTAATTATTAGCTTATTGAGCTCTTTTGGAACAACAATGCAAACAAGCAACGGATATTAATTTATTTATATTTTAATTAAAGGTCGGATTGGCATTTTAATTGCACAATTTTATTTACTTTCCCGAAAAGTATAGAAATAAATCCGGAGGGAT
Source organism: Thermodesulfobacteriota bacterium (assembly GCA_034189305.1). GTDB lineage: Bacteria > Desulfobacterota > WTBG01 > JAXHUS01 > JAXHUS01 > JAXHUS01. Next base: position 3,303 of record JAXHUS010000529.1, read on the forward strand.
TATTATTAATGAAAAGGATTTCCAAATTAAACATTTAAAAAAACCTTATAATGTACATAAAGTTTCATAGCAAGTATGAACCAAAATTATTTATATATTACTTAAAACGGATAATGAGTAGATATATAATCTTCCCCATTAGGCAGATGACTGTGTAAGGGTAAAATAGTTAATATAGAAGAGAAAAAGAAAGGTGGTGAATAAAAAGTAGGTGTGAAGATAAAAAAATAAATTTGTGTTAACAATTAACATTAATAATAG
>JAXHUS010000053.1:0-7263 GCA_034189305.1 Thermodesulfobacteriota bacterium
ATTCAATCAGGCCAGAAAGCCTTTATTGCAGTCAGGTATGGACACTGAAAGTAAATCCTCATCAGAAATGTTGCTCGAACTCCTGGAAAAAGTCAAAAACCATAACTCGTAAGGGTAATAAAACAGAACATCTTAAATTTATCTATCTTTCCAATTCCTTTGCAAACTCTTCCGGACTTATAATCAATTTATCAGGAGATGAGGGTGTTACTATCAGTGATTTTTGTTTTTCTTTTTTTTGTTCCTCCCTGTACACTTCAAGACTTCTTTTAATATATTCAACGGCAAAGGGGTGCATCTCTACCGGCAGGGAATGATTGGCAAAACCCATTGCCGCAATCAGTGAATATCTGGCATCTTTAATTCTATCATTAAGTACAAAGTAATAGGCCATCTCTTCCAATCTTCTCTGAAATCTCCTGCGGAAATCTTCGGTAAAGTATTGAGAGGCAATTGTAAAAGGTAACGGCAGCTCTTTCTTATCTTCTTGTCCTGGGGTAATAATAATGGGAGAAGGCTTTTCTTCTAATCTATTAATAAGATTTTTAGTTTCTTCAGGTTCTAAAAACCAGCCCAAAAATTCCTCCAACTCAAAAAGCACACCAGTATTTTCTAATTCAAAATTACCTGAAAAGACATTATCGGGTAAATCTTCAAGGCTATTGTATACCGGGTGGTTGTATCCTTCCATTTCAATCTCATCCTGTTTTTCCCTCCACTCCAGAAGTTCTTTATCAATTGATGCATTATTATTAAAAGCCTTCCGGCAACACTCTTCTACTAAATATAAGGCATGGGAATATGCTACTTCTACAAATTTAAAATTTTTGTCCCTTTTTATTATTTGCATTAAATGCTTATATTTTTTTGCGGGGAAAGGAATCCTTTTGAATTGTGCTATTCCGTCATTTTCACTGAGGGACATAGTAATATAATCATACTGTGCCCTTGGAAAAGAAGGGGATATTAAGAATAATATGCGCCCGCCAAAAGCATCAAGGGAGGTGGCAAAGGCATGGGAAGGTAGATTTACAGATGCCTTTTTTAGGATCCGGGTTTTTTCTTCAAAATCCGGTATTTCAAAAATGAAACCTGAAGACCGTAATCTATGCAGATTCTTTTTAATTAATTTAATATAATCAGGTTCTTTATTATCATTTAAAAGATTGAGAAGAAAATCTACAGCTTCTTTACTCTTCATCCTTCCGATGATATCCATCTCATCTTCTGTAAATCCCCCTGTCTTTTTATCTATTTCATCAAGGAGTTTGAAAAAATAAGGACCGGCACATAAAGCCATGTCCTGAATGACAGACCGGCGAAAAAAACTATCAAGTTCTTTAAATTCAGTAAATATTTCATCCTTCAATTCTTTTGTATCTTCTTTTTGATAAGCGTCAAATGTTTCCCAAATTTTCCTTGCCTCATCCGATATTACTTTACCGGCTTTTATACCCTCTTTTTCCAGAAGTTCATTCAAATCTATTTTTATGCGCAAGGGTATACCGTTACTTTCTAAAAGAGTTGAAAGATGTCTTTCATTTTCTTTTAATTCCATAGTGGAAAGTAGATGTATGAATTCTTTTTGTTGATCTGCCGGAAGTTTTAAAAGCTTTTTAAGGATGGATTTCGGCCATTCTTTATTTTCTTTTGCAAGCCGCTTTCTTGCTTCATCTGACCACTTTTCATTAAAATTTCTGTCCTTTCCATGGTTAAATACATCCTGCCATAGCTCTAAAATGTTTGTAATTTCTCCTTTTGCTCTCTCTTTTTTCCTTTTTGCCATCTTTTATCCTATTAAAATCTAACGGGTTTCTGTACTATCTTGCAATTACTCAGTATCCTTAAAGCTATTATAAACCCTAACATTAAAATCCGAAATATTAAATTATTTCAAATTAGAAATATCACGAATGATAAAAAGCATAAGAAAGTTTTGACCCTTGAGTTTATTTGAACTTGTTCAGGATTTGGTATCCGGGGTTCAGAATTGTTCAATATCCCCCAAAATCTGTTTTCCACCCATTTCAAGTAATATTTCACCCAATTCTGATCCCATATTCTCGGCTTCCTCAGGTAATCCCACCTTTTCACTCCTGTAAACAGTCCTTCCATCTAAACTTGCCACCATACCCTTTAATAATAAATTTCCGTTTCTTAACTGTCCATAGGATGCCACCGGAACCTGACATCCTCCCTGGAGTTTTTTAAGAAAACTTCTCTCACCGGTGACTGCAAAAAATGTATCCCTGTGATTCAAAAAGTTCAATAGCTCATGAAGTTTTTGATCTTCTTCACGTATTTCTATTCCAAGGGAACCCTGCCCTATTGCCGGCAGGATAATTTCAGGAGAAATATACTGGCAAATCTTATCGGCCCATCCCATACGGATAACTCCGGCAGCCGCGACAATTATACCATCCAGGGCTTCTGTTTGAAGCTTTTTTATCCTGGTATCCAGATTACCCCGCAAAGGTATTATTTTAAAGTCAGGACGGAAGTTTAAAATCTGGGCGCCCCGCCTGAGACTGCTGGTTCCAATTTTTGCACCTTCCGGTAATTCTTCAAGCATTAAGTTGTTTTTTGAGATGAGTGCGTCAAAGGGATTTTCGCGCGGGGTATAAGCGGCAAGTTTAAGAGACGGAAGAAGAATGGTAGGAACATCCTTTAAGCTATGAACTGCCATATCTATCTCTTTTTTTATCAGTGCCTCTTCAATTTCCTTTATGAAAAGTCCCTTTCCTCCTATTTTACCCAGGGGGACATCCTTTATCCTGTCCCCTTTTGTTATAATCTCAGCAAGGGATATATTGATTCCGGGATATTTTTCTTCCAGACATTTTTTTACCCAGTTTGCCTGGACAAGGGCAAGAGCACTCCTGCGGGTACCAATACATAATTTATCCGGCATATTCATTTATCTTCATTTCTATTTTCATCAAGATTAAATAATCTTCGAATGGTTTCAATAAAAAGGCTGTTATCTAAGGAATTTCCATATTGTTTAAGGTTTTGAATCGGATCATGAATGATTTTGTTTACTATTGAATCAGTCAGGTTTTCAAGGATTTTTTTCTCCCTTTCTCCGGGTTCGGGCCAATATTTCAATGCCTTTTCTAACTCTCTGGACCTTATTGCTTCAAATTTATTTCTTAAGGAGGCAATAGTAGGGACGATTTCCTGATTTTTCAACCATATATAAAATCGTTCCTTTTCCCTGTCAATTATCTTTTCCGCTTTTAAAGCCTCCTTTTCTCTTCCCCTTAAGTTAGTCTCCACCACCTCGGTAAGATCATCAATATTATAAAGATAAACATTTGCCATTCTATTAATTTCCGGATCAATATCTCTTGGCACTGCAATATCAATAAAAAACATGGGCTTATTTTTCCTGAGCCGCATTACTTTTTGAACCTGATCATATTTGAGTATATAGTCTTCGGCGCTGGTGGAACTAATAATGATATCAATACCGGGCAACTCAAATGGAAAAACCTCAAAATTAACTGCCGTACCACCGATTTCTTCAGCTATTTCCCGGGCTTTTGCAAAGGTTCGATTGGTAATTAACATTTCATTTATTTCGGCATTGATAAGGTGTTTTGCAGCAAGCTCCGCCATTTCTCCGGAACCGATTAACATTACCCTTTTATCTTTCAGTTCGGCAAAAATTTTTTTTGCAAGTTCTACTGCGGCATAACCAACTGATACTGCATGAGAAGCAATAAGGGTTTCACTTCTTACCCTTTTTGCCACTTTAAATGCCTTATGTAAAAGCCGATGTATTATAGAACCCGATGCCTTATATTCTGTAGAATAACGATACGCCTCTTTTAACTGACCTAAAATTTGAGGCTCACCAACAACCATGGAATCAAGACTTGAGGCAACCTTAAAAATGTGCTGTATGGCCTTTTCCGAATAATATGTATATAGATGCGGTTCAATATCATAAATTGAAATATCTCTAGATTCAGATAGAAATTTTTTAAGATTTAATATTGCCCTTTGGGGATTGTCTGATGCCGCTAAAATTTCTACACGGTTACATGTGGAGAGGATTAACCCTTCTCTTACATCAGGAAGCCCTGTTATCTCGCCAAGAGAAGATTCTAATTCTTTTGAAGAGAAAGAAAGCTTTTCTCTAATTTCAATAGGAGCGGTTTTATGGCTGAGTCCCAGGATTAATATCTCCATTTGTTAACCCCAGGCGTGGTAACTATTGTGGAAAAAGCTTATCCCTAAAAATGTGAAAAGAATAACCATAAAACCTATTATAGAAAGGGCAGCCTGCTTTTTCCCGCGCCAGCCCATATTTAATCTGCCGTGAAGTACTGCCGCGTAAAAAAACCATGTAATAAGGGACCATACTTCCTTTGGATCCCATTGCCAATAACTTCCTATGGTATATTGAGCCCAGATAGCCCCGCTCATAATACCAAGGGTCAGAAGGGGAAATCCGATAATCAGACATCGGTAATTCAGTTCCTCTAAAATGCCAAGAGAAGGAAGAAAACGATGGAACGTCCCGATTTTTTTTGATTTAATATACTTTTCCTGAATTAAGTAAATAATTCCAAGACACGAGGCAACTGCAAAGGCGGCATTTCCTGTGAAACAAAAGGTGGTATGAACAGGAAGCCATAAGGAAAACTTTTGAAAGTAAGGGAGTACCTGTATAATAGTCTTTTCCGGAGATAGTGTTCCTGTTAAAAACAGTATCAAAGCGACAGGAACCAGAAGTGCCCCTAAAATCTGTATTCGGTATTTGAACAAAATATATAAAAAGAAGGATGTAATCAGCCATGAAAAGAAAGCAAGAGACTGGGCAAAGCTTATTACGGGAAAATTATTATGGATAAAGGTTTGCAACAAAAGATACATTGAATGGAAGAAAAAGCTTATCATTAAAGAAAAAAAAGAAAATTTTGAAAAGAATCTATTTTTATAGAGTAGATAAAAAAAGTAACTCCCTGCAGTAATAAAATATAATATGCTTATTACAATTGATATAATTTGCATCAATTAAAATCCGTCAGTGTTGGTTGTTATTAGTTTGTTGTGTTAATTTAAACTCTTTTTTCAACGGATAACTATACAACAGTCAACTGATATTACCAATTTTTTCTCATTTTGATTTTGAACTGCATTTACCTTTTGGGTAACAGCCTTTTTAGCATTGACATTAGAATTTATATTTCTATAAAGCATGGTTCAAGACTATAACAGCAGGCTCTTCTGGCAAGTTGTTCTTATTTATCTCTATCTCACTTTCTTTCAGTCTTTTTACTTCCTTCAAATCTTTAACGAATCCATCTACTTTTTCAATAGGGAAATCGACCTTTTCTGTCTTAAAATGCATTGGAACAGTAATTTTTGGTTTTATTATATTTACAATTCTTTTTGCCTCATCGGCATCAATGGTAAAAAACCCCCCCACAGGTATAAATAAAATATCCACTGCCCCAATTTCTTCTACCTGACCTGGGGATAAAGGATGTCCAAGATCACCAAGATGACAAACATTAAGACCATCCATCTCAAAAGTAAAAATTATATTTTCGCCCCGTTCCTTTCCCTCAGAAGTATCGTGAAATGTTTCCATCCCGCAAAATGTAATTCCTGAACTCATACTAACACCGGCCTTTTTTATCTGTTCGGGGCTGCCTGATAGCCCCTGGGGATAGTCATGGTCAGGATGAGAGTGACTGATAAGTGCTATATCAGCAATATCAGGTATCTTTCCGTATTTTATTGCACCATCATATCCCCCTGGTTGATATGGATCTGTAATAATCTTTGTGCCCTTTTCTGATTCAATTAAAAATGAAGCGTGACCGTACCATTTAATCCTCATTTCAACCTCCTATATTTTTACTTATATTTATTTGTTACGGGTTAAGGGTGGGTATTGGGGGAACATGCAACGGGTAACCCGCAACTCTCTTCTCTTATCTATGGCATGTACTGCAACTGGTTGCTGAACAATTGTCACAACTGCCTTGTGCAGCAGTACTGTTGAAATTATCCCCGCTTTTAAAGGAAATCGGGGAGAGAATTCTTAAAACTTTTTCACTTTCACAATTTTTACATTTGATTGTTTCCCTTGAGTTGAATAGCAATACTTCAAAAATTTCTTTGCATTCTGAACATTTAAACTCAAAAATAGGCATATGAAATAAAAACACCTCCTTTAATTTTTAATCCATTTAAAATATAAATGTTTTTTAGCTGGATAGTCAAGGATTACAATTACTTTTTTACTGGTCATTTCCAGGGAAGTTAAAAATCGGAGCTTATATGTACAATAATTATACATATAAGTCTATAAATATACAATTACTATTGATTTATTAATAGGAAAAGGATCTAATAATATCTTCCATGTACAGAGGTCGAAATTAATACTATAGGTTAAGTTATTTTTTTGATATAATTAACAAAACGATCAAGTAAAAAGCAAAATATAAAAATTGCGATTTATATAAATTAAACTCCAATAAAAGCCATTGACTTAAATATTGATTTGCTACTATTATTATATAGATCCATAGAATGTTAAGCAATGTATTGAAACCTAAAATGGTGAACAACTATTGTAAAAATCCGGAGCAATATCAAAATTTAAAACAAAAAATGCTTCGGTTTTCCAGGATTCTGCGGGTTTAAACTAAAATTTTACCGTTACAGGGTACAAAATTTTTGGGACAGGATATTAATATATAAGGGTACTATGAATAAATTAGGAAGAAAAGATATGTCTAAAAGCATACTTGTTATTGATGACGACCGACTCATCAGGGTTCAGATGTCCGATTCACTGCAAGAGAAGGGCTATGATGTGACAATGGCGGAAGATGCTGAAAGGGGCCTTGACATATTAAGAACAAGGAATTTTGATCTGGTTATCCTTGATATTATTCTTCCGGGGATGAGTGGGATTGAAGCCATCAGCAAGATGAAAGAGATAGATCCTGACACCATAATAATAATGATTACCGGCCATGGTTCGAATAAGCTGGCTATGGAAGCTATCGACGCCGGAGCTTATGATTATTTTACCAAACCCATCAAAATGGATGAGATGGAGATCATGATCAAGCGGGCACTTGAAAAACGGCGTTTGGAAAAGGAACTCGTTTCTTTGAGGGAAAAGCTTAAAAGCAAATATGAATTTGAGAGAATTATAGGAAAAAGCGGCGCTATGCAGGAGGTATTTGAGTCGATAAACAAGGTGGTAGGTACTGATATCACCGTTTTAAT
>JAXHUS010000530.1:0-2556 GCA_034189305.1 Thermodesulfobacteriota bacterium
CCTTCACCTGCTCAGGTTGTTTAAAGTTATCCGGATGGCTGTCATAATAGATTTTAACTTCCTTCCGGGAAATGGTAATTTTTTGTGCAATCTGATCATCAATAAACTGTTCAACGGCCATACCCCGCTTAAACTGAGATTTAAGGTCGATCTCGGAAGTATTCATTCTACTCAACTCCTTTTGAAAATCGGCCTCACAGGAAAACCGTTTTTTTAATTGACTTATTTGCTCATCAACTGCCGTATCTTCAATTTTAATCCCTTTTTTTTGACTTTCCTGATATAGCAGTTCCTGGTTGATCAGGCTATTAAGTATCTGTTTTTTGATTGTCAATAGCTGGGAATCATCGGGAGTTTTGCCCGTTTTGATAAATCGATTCTGGACCCGGGTCATCTCCCTGTCAAAAACCTTATTTGTAATTACAGATCCGTTAACCACAGCAATTTTTTTATCTGCCGACGATTTTTCTTTTGCCGATGCGGACAAAGCAAAGAGTATCAGTATTAAAAATGTAACTACCTGCCATAATGATTTTTTATTTTGTATCAGCATTTAAAATTTCTCCTTTACAATTATTGAAATAATAATTTTAACATTCCTTCACAACCTATCATGAGTTTCAAATAACTATTTATTAATGTCCTATTGGGATTATTAAAGATACACATTATTAACTTAACGTAACGGATAGCACTTTTCATCTGAAGTAGCAAGAAATATTTTGGAAAATTCCTTGCCTAAAAGAAAAGAGGGGATTAATTCAAAAAACAGGATTGCATTTTTTACAGGGAATATAATTTTAAAATTTCACAAAAAAAGTAGAAAATTATTTGAAATAATAAAAAAATAGGTATATAAACTTTATAAGATTAAATATTTTAAAGATAGTAAAAAGGGAGGTTATTATGCCGATAAAGTTTGGAATAAATGGGTTTGGTAGGATTGGCAGGAGTATTTTAAGGTTTGTTCAGAATAATTCTGATCTTTTGTGTATGGCAATAAATGACCTGACGGATGCTAAAACCCTTGCCCACCTTCTTAAATACGATTCGATTCATGGAATGTTTAACGGAACTGTAGAATCAAAAGAGAATTCAATTATTGTTAACGGAAAAGAAATTAAGATATGGTCAGAAAGGGATCCGGCAAACCTTCCATGGAAAGATCTGAATGTTGATGTTGTCGTTGAAAGCACAGGTCTTTATAGAGATAAAAAGGGCGCATCAAAACATCTTGAGGCAGGCGCAAAGAAAGTAATTATATCTGCGCCCGGAAAAAATTCTGATATAACTATGGTCCTTGGTGTAAATAATGATAAATATGACCCTGAAAATCACCACATTATATCAAATGCATCCTGCACTACAAATTGTCTTGCTCCAGTTGCCAAGGTTCTGTTGGAAAACTTCGGAATAGAAAAAGGACTTATGACCACAATACATTCATATACAAATGATCAAAGAATTCTGGATTTACCCCATTCTGATTTAAGAAGGGCACGGGCTGGCGCTCTCTCAATGATTCCCACCACTACAGGGGCGGCTACGGCTGTATCCCTTGTAATCCCGGAACTTACAGGCAAACTTGACGGATTGGCTATAAGGGTACCAACCCCTAATGTTTCCCTGGTGGACATTGTAGCTACTTTAAGTAAAGAGACCACCGCTGATGAAGTAAATTCTGCATTTAAGAGGGCATCGGAAGGGGAACTAAAGGGAATATTAGGGTACTGTGATGAACCTTTAGTATCTATTGATTTTAATGGCAATACCCTATCCTCAATAGTTGATGCGGCAAATACCTATGTTATTCAAAAAAATATGGTCAAGGTGCTTTCCTGGTATGATAACGAAAGTGGTTATTCTCGACGTATGGTTGACCTAATTGAATTTATTGGAAAAAGATTGTAGAAAAATTATGGCTGTAAAATATATTGACCAATTAGATATACATAATAAAAAGCTCCTTATCAGGGTAGATTTTAATGTCCCTATGGACAAAGATGGAAATATCACTGATGATACCCGAATCAGGTGTGTATTGCCGACAATCAATTATGCCCTGCAGGAGAAAGCAGGGGTAATTTTAATCTCCCACCTTGGACGTCCCAAAGGTAAAAGGGTTAGTGAATTTAGTCTTGCAAAGGTTGCCAAAAGGTTATCCATTCTTTTAAATAAAAATGTGAAATTTGCCCCGGACTGTATAGGGGAAGAAACAGAAAAGATGGTGAGAGATATTTCTTCTGGTGATGTAATTCTCCTGGAAAATCTTCGTTTTCATCCTGAAGAAGAAAAAAATGATGAAGATTTTGGTAAACAGCTTGCCGAACTTGCAGATATCTATATAAATGATGCTTTTGCCACAGCCCACAGGAGTCATGCCTCTAATAGTGCAGTAACTCACTATATCGACAGGTCGGGCGGCGGCTTTTTATTGAAAAATGAGATGGACTATTTTGAAAGGGCGGTAACAGATCCTTCACGTCCTTTTGTGGCCATCTTTGGCGGAGCAAAAGTAAAAGGAAAATTGAATGCCCTTACGAACATAATAAAAAA
>JAXHUS010000531.1:0-4914 GCA_034189305.1 Thermodesulfobacteriota bacterium
CCAGTCCCATACTCGCAGCAGTTTTGCCGTCAATGACTTTTCCCGAATATATGAGTTCCTTTGCTTTTGTCAGGCCGATAATCCTGGGGAGGTGGTATGTTATACCGCCGCCTACAAAGGTGCCGAGTCCGGTCTCTGGAAAGGCGATAGTAGCATCATCTGCCATCAAAATAAAATCACAGTTAAGTGCCATCTCAGAACCTGCTCCTCTGGCGGGACCGTTGACAGCTGCAATAACCGGTTTGGGGAACTCGTATATCATTCTTGTTGTTTCATGAGCCAGCACTATATATCCTCTCTTCTGCGATTGACTTCGCTCACCACTGCCATGCTTTTTTAAGTCGGCACCCGCACAGAATGCCTGTTTTTCAGTATTGCCCTTTCTTAAGACCGAACCTGTCAGAATAAGAACGCGAACTTCCGAATCAGAGCTTGCAATATTCAACGCCTCCTGAATTTCCAGATACATCTTTTCAATAACGGCATTCATCCGCTCCGGACGATTGAGCTTTAAAGTGCCGATATTCTCATTTTTAATATATACAATGGTTTCGTAATGCATAATAACCTGTATGATCCATGGTTATGACCAGGTATGTAAGAAGTATAAAGAAGCCAGAATCAGGGATATAAAAAAATTTATCTTATAAACTCTTTGTCCAGACCACTTCATTCTCTGTTTTCATTACAATGAAGTCGTAAAAGTGCCTGTAACGTCATGATATACTACCCTTAACATAATAGTTAAATACTATCTATAAGGTAATCTGTCAATTTAATTTTCCTAATATTTACTTTTTTACTGGGGTTTCCTTTCTTTTGAGATAATCCTTTATCCCGGCAGGAAAATTGGAATGTTTTCCCATTTTGATCAATAGCTCATAGCAATAAAAACAAGACAAAATATAAATGAGAATAGAGCGATCATAGCTAACATCTTATCAGTCTTGTCGAGTTTAATCGCCATTTTCTTTGAAATTATCGAACTGAATAATGGTAACTTCTTTCTAAATTGGATTGTAATTAAGCAACAACCTGAAATTACTCCAAATAAAATTGCTATTATTCCCATTGTATTATCTCTTTAAATCTTTAAAAAGCTTAAAACGTCTATTTATATAAAATCCTTTAGAAATGTAAAAAAAGAAAAGATATTGTCGCCATTTTTGAAAATTTCCAAGATATCGGTAGAAGATAAGGTAAGTGATCAGGTGTCATCCTTTGTCATTTAGACTATCAGTAATCATTTTGGAAGTGCAACTCTGTGTATTCCTACCTTTATTATTCTTTGATGTCGGATTCAACTCGCAGAAAGAATTGTGTTGCCCAAAAATTGATCCCTATGCTGAAGTCTTCTATGAAAAATTTATTTGTACCAGCAGCTATCAAGCCGTCCTCAGAGTTGAAAATGGCATTCATTCCATCTGTGATCTGTTCATCAGTGGCGTTAGTTGCTAAAAGGTCAACCTCATGAATAGAAATGGTGAATACCGTATTTAAAAATGCCTGGTCGATGGACGCGCATGGTGTTGTAATGCAGCGGACACCGTTGTCGTAAAGACGCACAAACCAACCCCTTGCTTTTTCATCAGTTACAGCCAACCAAGCCTCTTGCACTTTAAGGTTGTAAAAAGTGCCTTCCTGAATATCAAAAAAGCTGGCCTCTTCTCGCTCTCCACGTACAAGTAGCATATTTAAAGAGTTCTCTAATTCTGAAATTTGCAGTTCTGACAGATCCGTTGCGCTCCAATCAAGATCGACAACGTAGCATTGTTCTTTTAACTCCCTGTCAGCACAGGGCGTTTGAGCTCTATTGACACGTTTTACCCAATAGCCACCGCACATTGGGTACATGCACTTTCGATAGTCTTTTTGTATCGTCCAGTATGTCGAGTTGTCTGCGTATGATGTGTTGATAAAAGCAAGAAAGAAAAAAATGCAAAGTAGTATAGAATTAAAAATACGCAATTTTCTTTCCTCCTTTTCTCTGATAGAAAGGCGACTGGGCATTTACAATCTGGCATGTTCTGTTAATCACTAATGATAAAAAAAATCACCTTTCAAGCTGATTTATAATATATATTGTGTAAATTTATAAAGATAGAAAAAAGAGAGAAGGCCAGGTAGTTTCAAGTTTTTTGTGTAAAATTCTTATAACCAATTGATAGCTTTTTCCGCTAAGGGATGTTTTTCAGCATTTTTCCATCAACTTTTTAGTGATATCCTTTGATGAATAAAAATTCTATTTTTGACGATTAAAAAGTGGTATTATTCATCAAATTTTACATTAAAAGGCTAATTTTACGCTATTCCATTAGCATTTGAAGCACATTACTAAAGAATCAAAGAAATTATAATCGACATATTTGTACCCTAACAAAATCATCAATGTTCTTTATGTAACCATTAGCTTATCGGAATTCTTTGGTTATTATTATGGCTTTTTTTTCTGCCTGTGAAAATCGGTGTTAAAATTTTCATGTTATGCAGCTAAAAAATTATAAAAAATTTGATTTTTTCTTATTAAAAATATTTCTCAGGTTCAGCTGCAATCTTCTTTAAACTCTCAAAAAAAAGGTAAGTATCAGAACCGAAAATTACTCTATGATCTCCGAAAATGCTAAGTCTGAGGGCTTGTTTGTTATCATCTCCGTGGTTATCAAGTCGGCTGGCATGTATCATAAGAAGTGTGAATAGCGGAAGTTGAACCATCTGGAGCACTTTAAAATCCGAAGGTCCATTATATTCATGTACTGATAATATGATGTTCGAGAATAAATCCATTGCATAACCTATTGAAAATATCCTTTTTACACTTAACAGTTTATTAAGACCATATTTGTAAATATATTTACGTATTACTAGAGATGGATGGGAAAGAGGTTCCCTTTTTTGTTTCATTAATCTGAATATTTTTTTAGTAAATTCTTGTTTTTGTTCTGCAAGAGTTTTTTTATGCGGATTTTTTATTATAATACTTTGTTGAGCTCTTCCCTGATCAGGTATCTGGATTGGGTTCATTATATGAACATCTTCAAGCTGGTAAAGATTGTTTCCCAGTATAATCTGGTTGTATGGTGGATTTTCTGCAATGGCCAGTGCCATTAGTTTATTAAGGACATGGGATAATATTATATTTTGATTAATTTTAATACTTAAATTTTTCGCATAATCCATGCACGGTTTAATGTCTAAAATAAATTCCATTCCTGATACAGGGCTGTAAGGTTTTGGGATACTGATGAAGTAGCTCTGCCTGTGCAATCCAAATTCTTCGGATGTTAATTTTCGCATTTTGGGTTTTTCGTATTTTTTGAACATTTTTAGATTATTCCATTCGTTTTATTTAAAGTTTACATCGTGAAATTGCTTCGTAACCAAATTTTCTTAATGCTTTGTCAGGCAAGCCTGAAAAGGTTTGTAGCATTTCCTCTGTATAAATATCTCTCCACCCACCTAATTTTCCTTTACGCATAAATTTTTGGGTCTCAGTATTTTTCCCTTCTTTTTTAAGTGATTCCTGTTCAAGTTTTCGCATATTTTCATAAGAACTTTTATTAACCGCATAATCAATTTCCTGGTATGTCCTTTCTATACCAAGGAATGTCAACATTGCTGTAATTTCTTTATGTGTTTGTTTACGACAGTTTTCAAATTGAATCACATGAAGTCTTTCTTTATTTAATGTGTTTAACCATGAAAAATTATAATATGCCCAACCCATTGCCGGTTCAGGCCAGGAGCCATTATTTCCTTTTAGATATTCCAAAAAAGATATTTTGCCTAAATTTTCAAAATTTTTTTTATAATTATAAGTTGATAAAATCGAGTCACGACCGTCCCGCACAATAAGGATTACTTTGCGAGTCATTGAGTTATGAAATTTTCTGGGCATCTCATGGGTATTTATAATACGAATTTTCTCCCTGTAAGAAGGGTTGATTATATCCCGATTTTTCAATATGGGAACATGATATCTCCTGCTATTATCTACCAGTTTTGTTTTTTGTGAATGAGTATCAAGTAAAATCTCATCGTATCCGGTAACGTAAAAAATACCTAATGATATAAAAAGGCTACTGAACCAGCTTGATCCTGAACCTGGATAATTGGCAATAATGACATCATTTGATCCCAGAAGTTTTATATTTTCATTTCTCATTCGTTTATTATTGCCTCTGATCTTTTTGTAAAAATATTTTCAGCAAGTCTTAAATCTTTTTCACTATCTATTTCGCACCATAATTTATCATAAGGAACCGTTCTAATATTAATATTTTTTTGAATAAGTATATTTAATAATGATGTCATATCCATCTTATCCAGTGTCGATTTTGATAATTGAAGAAGACATGACCTAACCATTTCCCATCCTTGAACTGTACATTTCAGCACTCCCATATATTGCCCTTGAATCTCTTCGACAGTTTCCGCCCTGTTTCCGATTTCAACCAATTTTCCGTTTTCATCTGTTTTAAAAGTTTCTGCATCAGATAAAGGATCATAAAACCGGTACTGCCATAATTTTAACCAGTTAATGTCATATGTAATGGAAATATCTCCTTCTGCAATTAAAATAGATTGGATCAGCTTTTTTTCATATATAATATCTGAGTAATTCACAATGCATGTATCTGATTTGAGCCATTCATCCGCAGCCATGAGGGATCTGACCATATTTGTTTTGTACCAGTCTTTGTTTTCAAAATATCTAACAGCAAATGGAAATGATTTTGGCATGTATCCCCGAACTAAAGCAGTTTCTTTTATTCCTAAAGTATAAAATATCTCAAGTTGTCGTTGGATTAAAGTTTTTCCTGATATTTTAATCATACTGGCAGCAGGTCGTGGGAAACGAATGGGACAAATTACTGAGAATCACCCCAAAGGCATGATTAAAATATCAGGAAAAAC
>JAXHUS010000532.1:0-4908 GCA_034189305.1 Thermodesulfobacteriota bacterium
GGGGAAGGAAGCTTCCATACAATGGAGGCCGTTAAATTCGGAAGTAATGTTGTTGGGGGTATCACCCCCGGTAAGGGAGGACAGAAATTTGACGGTCTTCCAATATTTAATAGGGTAATTGATACAGTTGAAAAATTAAAGGCCAATTCATCCGGAATATATGTCCCTGCATCCTTTGCTCCCGATGCAATCCTTGAGGCAATTGAAGCCGGAATAAAGCTGGTAGTATGTTTAACCGAGGGCATTCCGGTACTGGAAATGGTTAAGATTAAAAAGGTTTTGAATGGCTCAAATACTGTGATGATTGGCCCGAATTGTCCGGGGATAACCACACCGGAGATTGGGAAGATTGGTTTCATGCCGAATTTCATCCATAAAAAAGGTCATGTGGGTGTGGTTTCACGAAGTGGAACCTTAACATATGAAGTAATAAATCAATTGACAAAATTAGGGATCGGACAGTCAACTTCAATAGGAATTGGAGGAGACCCAATAGTCGGGTCCACTTTTGTAGATATTCTGGAACTTTTTGAGAATGATCCGGAAACAAAAATGGTGGTTTTGATTGGAGAGATTGGAGGCACTGCGGAGGAAGAGGCGGCAGAATTTATTCAGGGCAATATGAGTAAGCCGGCAGTTGCATTTATAGCAGGACAGAGTGCCCCGCCTGGGAAAAGGATGGGACATGCAGGAGCTATAATAGCCGGGGGCAAAGGAACTGCTGCTGAAAAAATAAAAGTCTTAGAAAGGGCGGAAGTCAGGGTGGAGCGTAACCCGGCTGACCTTGGAATCGCTGTAAAGGATATATTAGAAACCATTTAGAGTTTTGATTTTCTATTAAGGTTTTATATATATGATAGATTTGAAAATTTTTTCCGGTAATTCAAATATTCCCTTAGCAGATGATATCTGTAAGAATTTAGGGATTACCAGGGGGAATTGCCTGGCTTCTCAATTTAGTGACGGGGAAACCCAGGTGGAAATAAAAGAAAATGTCCGGGGTAAGGATGTTTATGTTATGCAATCTATTTCTTACCCTAGCAATACGAATCTTATGGAACTTCTTATTATGATTGATGCGTTAAAAAGGGCATCGGCAGACCAGGTCACTGCAGTAATTCCCTATTACGGATATGCCAGACAGGATCGAAAGGTTTCACCCAGAGCGCCGATAACTGCAAAATTGATTGCTGATCTCATCACAACTGCCGGAGCTAATAGAATTTTAACAATAGACCTTCATGCCGGACAGATCCAGGGTTTTTTTAATATACCGGTGGATAATCTTTTCGCTTCGTCGGTCCAGTTGCCTTATATCAGAAATCATCGCAGTAACAGTGATTTGGTTATTGTGTCTCCTGATTCCGGGGGGGTTGAAAGGGCAAGAGCTTTTGCAAAACGTTTGGGGGCGGGGCTTGCTATTATTGATAAAAGAAGGCCCAAGCCCAATGTTTCAGAAGTAATGCATATTATTGGAGATATTAAGGATAAAAAAGTCATAATTCTTGATGACATGATTGATACAGCAGGTACCATTACCCAGGCCGGCACTGTATTATATGAAAACGGGGCAAGTTCTATCTGGGCCTGCTGTACACATCCTGTCCTTTCAGGTAATGCCGTTTCAAGATTAAAAGAATCGAAAATTGAGAAAGTAATAGTTACAAATACAATCTCTCTCAATCCAGAGGCAAAGGACGTAGAAAAAATTTTTGTATTAAGTGTGGCAGATTTACTAAGTGAAGCAATAAAAAGGATCTATAACAAAGATTCCGTAAGCTCGTTATTTGTATAAAATTAAATGGAGTAAAAAATGAAAGAAAAAATTATTCTAAAAGCCAAGGTTCGAAACGGGACAGGGAAGGGAATAGCCAGAAAATTACGGCAAAGGGGGATGGTCCCTGCAGTAATTTATGGACACAACACAAAACCTATATCTTTATCTATTGATGAGCCTGCCTTAAAAAAAGTGGCTAAAAGTGAGGCAGGTTTAACCAGACTTATTGACCTTACAATAGAAAATGGCGGTGAAGAACCCATAAAGAAAATTGCAATGATTAAAGATATTCAGGTTGGTCCTGTTAAAAGAAATTATATTCATGTTGATTTTTATGCAATTCAAATGGATGAAAAAATAACTGTTCAGGTTAAGTTACACTTATCAGGAAAAGCGAAGGGTGTGGAAGAAGGTGGTATCCTTCAACATACCCTAAGAGAAATTGAGATTTCATGCCTCCCGGAACGTATCCCTGAACATGTGGACGTAGATATTTCAAGTTTAAAAATAGGGGACTCTTTACATGTACAGGATATCTCTTTGCCTGAAGGTATTGATGTTTTAACTGATTCAGGCCATGTATTAGTAACAATTCTACCACCCATAGTAGAAGAAAAGAAAGAAGCTCCGGAAGAAGCTGAAACTGAGACTGAAACTGAAACTATAAAAGAAGAGGTTTAAAAAATTAAATACAGGGAGGTTGTTTTAAGTTAGTAGAGAAATATATTGAAGCTGATTGTGGGTCTTGGCAATCCAGGTACAAAATATAAACAAAATCGACATAATATTGGTTTTCAAGTTCTGGAAAGCCTGGCCGAGTCTGCGAATATTAACATAGATAAAAAAAAGTTTAATTCAATTTATGGGGAAGGGGTGGTAAGAAGTGAAAAGGTTTTTTTAGTTAAACCTCAAACTTTTATGAATTTAAGTGGAGAAGCTGTTTTCAAGGTTATAAAGTACTTTGATATTGAACATAAAGATATAATTGTAATTCACGATGACATAGACCTTGATTTGGGCAGGATAAAAATTCAATTTGATGGTGGAGATGGTGGTCATAAGGGAATTCATTCTATTGTTGTGGAGGCTGGAACTAACAGGTTTATAAGAATACGGGTTGGTATCGGAAGACCACCTCTTTTTCAGGATGCAGCTTTTTACGTATTAATGAATTTTAAGCCTGAAGAAAAAGAAATCATTAAGGAGGTGATAGAAAGAGCGAAAGATGCAGTATTAATGATTCTCTCTAAGGGGTTGTCTGCGACCATGAATCATTACAATCAAAAAAGGTAGATTTATTTTATTTTATTTAGGAGGAGATTATGAATAATGAAATGTTAACTTATTTAATTCCAATTTTTGGAGCTCTGGCCCTCTTATTTGCTTTTATTAAGGCGACATGGGTAAATAAGCAGAGTCCGGGAACCGACAGGATGCAGGAAATCTGTGGTTATGTTAGAGAAGGGGCTATGGCCTTTTTAAACAGAGAATACAGGGTTCTAATTATTTTTGTTATTTGTGTGGCTATTCTTCTTGCTGTTGCCAACTGGAAAAGCTCTCCCGATTCCTATCGTAATCCTTTAATCGCCTTCTCTTTTGTCCTTGGGGCTTTTTGTTCAGGGCTTTCAGGATTTTTTGGTATGCGTGTAGCAACCTCCGCCAATGCAAGAACCACAAATGCAGCCCGAACCAGTTTGAATGAGGCCTTAAATGTAGCCTTTTCCGGTGGAACGGTTATGGGAATGTGTGTGGTGGGGCTGGGCGTTATTGGTCTTGGAACTTTGCTCATTCTTTACAAAAATATGGGGATTTTAGGTAGTGCTTCTGATGATTTTGCAAAAGTTATTACGGTTATAAGCGGATTTTCTTTAGGTGCATCATCAATTGCCCTTTTTGCAAGAGTTGGAGGTGGAATTTATACAAAGGCCGCTGATGTCGGGGCAGACCTGGTAGGCAAGGTTGAGGCGGGAATCCCTGAAGACGACCCTCGTAATCCGGCTACAATTGCTGATAATGTGGGGGATAATGTAGGAGACGTCGCCGGAATGGGGGCGGATTTATTTGAGTCGTATGTTGGTTCTATAGTTGGAGCCATGGTCTTAGGGGCAACAGCCATTGGATTTGCCGGAGCTACTTATAATGCGGTAATTTTACCCCTGATTCTTGCCGGAGCTGGTATTATTGTCTCTATTGTGGGAACTTTTTTTGTAAGGGTCAAAGAAGGCGGCAGCCCACAGGCAGCCCTTAATACTGGAACATTCGGAGCAGGGTTTATAATGCTTATTGTCACTTACTTTGTGTGCGGTAGATTTTTCCCCCAGGAGATGACAATCGGCGATTTTGAAGGGATTTCAGGAAATGATGTATTCTATGCAACTATTGTTGGACTTATTGCAGGAATATTAGTGGGAGTAACCGCTGAATATTATACCTCCAAAGACAGATCCCCCGCTCAAAACATAGCCAGAGAGTCGGAAACCGGTCCGGCTACTACTATTATTGCCGGAATTGCCACAGGTATGCGTTCAACATGTCTTACAACAATCTGGATTGCCCTTGCTATTCTTCTTTCCTATCACTTTGCAGGTTTATATGGAATTGCCATTGCTGCTCTGGGTATGCTTTCGACAACAGGCATCCAGCTCGCTGTGGATGCATATGGTCCTATTGCCGATAATGCCGGAGGACTGGCTGAAATGGCAGAACTACCCCCTGAAGTCAGGGAAAAAACGGACAACCTTGATGCAGTTGGTAATACCACGGCAGCTATCGGCAAAGGATTCGCTATCGGCTCAGCAGCTTTGACCGCCCTTGCCCTTTTTGCCGCCTTCAGAACCCAGGCTGATGTTGACGTGCTTGATCTTACGCAACCAAATATTATGGCAGGGCTTTTTATTGGGGGTATGATGCCCTTTCTTTTCTCCTCCATGGCTATGAAAGCAGTTGGTGAAGCAGCAAAAGATATGATTATTGAGGTAAGAAGACAATTTAAAGAGATCCCCGGTCTGCTGGAGGGTAAAGCTAAGGCTGATTATGCCAGATGTGTAGACATCTCAACAGCAGCGGCAATTAAGAAAATGGTTTACCCAAGTCTTATGGCAATAATAGTTCCCGTGGTATTTGGGTTTGTT
>JAXHUS010000533.1:0-2523 GCA_034189305.1 Thermodesulfobacteriota bacterium
GAACTTTTTAATTTTTTTGTTCAATTAGAATTTTTTGGTGATAATAAGTATCCTTCAGAGTTGAAAGATATTATTTCCCGAATCATTGAAGAAGGTATGGATAAAGGGTTTATCAGAAAAATGGACAAAAAAATTGCTTATAATTTTTATGTCAATGCAACCGCTGGTTTCATGAAAGATAATAGAGAGGAAATATTAAATTGCGATAATGAGAGTAAAATTCCAAAATTAAAAATGCTACTAAAGAGAAGGGCCGAGACTTTGCTGCATCTTATTATTCATGGACTGACAGGCATGAAATGACCTTTAGCCCCATTATCTTACTAAAAAATAAGTAAAGAAATTGCATGAGTTCGACTATCCCTATCTAAAAGGCGTGGCTTTGCGCCGAATTCATGGCCAATGCCGCCGCAATTTCTTAAAAATTATTTATTGATATACCATTCATCCCGTCCTTAGGACGGGGGATTCTGGTAAAGTATTCATAAAAAATCAAATAGTTTTTCACAAAAATAGTTAAAAGATGAAGTTTCAATAAATAAGGAGGTTAAAATGGCTGAAGAATATGATGTAATTTTTATTGGAGCAGGACACAATGGTTTAATCTGTGCATCATATCTATCAAAAGCAGGCCTAAAAACTATTACATTGAAAGAAGGGAGGTTCTTGGGGGAGCGTGTTCAATTGAAGATGCGGTAGTAAATCATTACAGATCTATAAAGGCTGGTTTGCCTTTAACAAAAATGGAAAATACCGCAATTGTAGTTTTTACAAACACTCTTTGGGACGAAACTCAGGCCCCACCGGGGAAACACACCGCCTTTTATTGGCTGCATTCCCCTTATGAACTTAAAGATGGCGGCCATGAAAAATGGAATGTGATAAAAGAAGACGTAGCTGATCTTGTTGATGAGAGTATAAGAAGATATGCTCCCAATATGAATAAGAAAAATATTTTAGCAAGACGCGTGGAATCACCTACAGAATTAGAGCAAAGGATGCCCCCACTCTTTAAGGAATGCTGGTTAATGGGAGACATAACCCAGGATCAATCCGGTATATTCAGACCATTTAACAGTTATCCACCTTATCGAACGCCAATAGAAAACCTATTTTTGTGTGAAGCCGGTACACATCCGGGGGGAGGAGTAACAGGAGGCCCGGGTTATAATGCAGCCGGAGTAGTTTGTGATACATTGAAAATTAATAAATGGTGGTCTCCCATTTCTGTGGGCAAAAAACAAAGTCTGTTGAATTTTGGATATAAGCCTGTTAGATTTTAATTATAGGTCTTTAAAGAAGAAAAAAATTCAGTAAAATCAAAGATAAATACTTGACAATTTCGTTCCTTTTTTTTTATTATTGACTAAATAGTCATTTAAAATTTAGTTATTATGATAAAAAAAAGAGTTTTTATCATAAATTTAGCATATATATAAGAAGGTGCAGGAATTTTCATTGTAAATAATAATAAATTCAGGCACTTAACTTGGTAGTAAGCGTATTTTCAAAATAATTTCCGATTTTATTGAAAATAATATACGGAGGTAAAGAGACATGGGTAAATACACCAGGAAGTATGGCATAGTAGGCATAGGAGAGACAAAGGTGGGTAAGGTACCCAATTCCACTCCTATGTCACTGGCATTGGAAGCTGGGAAGAAGGCAATCGAGGATGCAGGGTTAACAAATAAAGATATAGATGGGCTGTTATCCCAGCAGCCGTATTTATGCCCCACATTAATGTTCACCAGCGGGATTGGACAGAACATGGGGTTAGAACTCAGCTATTGTGTTGATTTAAATATAGGAGGAGCGACGCCCATATCCATGGTTAATCATGCAATAATGGCAATGGAGGCTGGATTATGCAGTAGTGTATTATGCATTTTTTCAGAGAACCAATTAACGGCCATGAAAGCAAGACCACGGGGAATGATGTTTATAGGAAATGAGGATTTTGATTTACCCCAGGGTCAGATGTTTGCCCCCCCTGCATATTATGCAATGGCAGCCAGGCGACACATGTATGAATATGGCACCAGAAGCGAACAATTTGGGGCAATTGCAGTAGCCATGAGGAAACACGCCCTATTAAATGAAAATTCCCAGATGAATAAACCAATAACCCTTGAAGACCATCAGAACTCCAGGTTATCCGTTGAACCCTTTCGACTTCTGGATATCTGTCTTGTATCTGATGGAGCAGGAGCAGTAGTGGTAACATCCACAGAGAGGGCAAGGAACCTTAGACAGGATGGGGTATATATCTTAGGGTTTGGAGAAGGGCATATTCCGAGGGCCAGTAAATTTTTACTGAATGCAGATAATATGACGACATTTGGTGGCAGGATAGCAGGACGGAAAGCTTATGAGATGGCGGGGATTGGCCCTAAGGATATAGATATAGCAGAAATTTATGACTGTTTTACCTATAACGTACTGGTACAGATAGAAGATTATGGATTTTGCGAGAAAGGAGAGGGAGGACCTTTTGTAGAAGGAGGTCGGATTGAACTTGGT
>JAXHUS010000534.1:0-3199 GCA_034189305.1 Thermodesulfobacteriota bacterium
CATTCTTCGGAACTGACCATGTACTCTATGGCAGTGATATGCCCTATGACAGCCAGAATGGGGAGAGACAGATCAGAGAAACGATTGAAGCTGTAAATAAAATGGATATTTCAGATTCGGACAGAAAGAAAATTATGGAAGATAATGCACGGAACCTATTCCGTCTTCCTATATAAAACATTCATGTAATAAATTACACAAAGGAGCATGAAAATATGACAGGTGTGTTCGGGTTGATTGGACTAAAATGAAAAATTTCAAAGCTCAAATGTCAAAGAAAGTTCAAAATCCAAATGCTTAAAAAAATGTTTTGTTTGACATTTAGTCATTTAGATTTGATTTGACATTTGGATTTTGACATTTGAAATTTCTCGTCAGACATTTGAGCTTTATACGTAATTCTCAATATATCGGAGTATAATATGGTAGAAACCCTCACGGCATGGCCAAAGGAATTTGCAGCTAAATATGTCCGAAAAGGATGCTGGAAGGGCTTAACCATAGGGGACATTATAGACCTTGCAGTCAGGGATTATCCTGGTAAGGAGGCTGTGGTAAGTGAACAGGGGCGGATAACCTATACACAGTTAGCCCAAAGGGTAAACAGATTAGCCATAAGACTTCTGGAATTAGGCATCAGAAAGGGAGACAGAATTATTGTACAGCTTCCTAACGGGCCTGAATTTCTTTATTTGCATTATGCAGCCTCCAAAATAGGGGCGGTAAATGTGATGGCACTGCCCCGACACAGGAGTCGAGAAATAGGCTACCTTTTAAATTTTACAGAAGCTTCTGCTATTGCAATTCCCTGCTTCTTTAAAGATTTCAATTACCTGGATATGGTTGAGGAGTTGCGTCTTAAGTGCCCTAAATTGAAGTATGTCATTGTTTCAGGTGAAGGGATACCCGATGAGTCTGTGTCTTTTAATGATATGGTGTCCGGTTCAACAGAAACAAAATATCCGGAAAATTACCTGGAAAAGTTCAAGCCGGCTGCTACGGATGTTGCCTTCCTGTTGCTGACAGGAGGAACTACCGGATTTCCCAAATGTGTCCCCCGGACCCACAATGATTTTATTTGCATCTATTCCAGTCTTGCCAGGCTTAAGAACTATAGCAGTGACAGGGTTTTCCTGGTAAACCTTCCCCTGTCCCATACGGCTGCCCTGGGGAAGTGTACTAATTCTTGCCTGGCGGGCGCCACATTGGTATTGCGTTCCACTACCCGGCCTGAAGACACTATCGCAGCCATTGAAACAGAGAAAGTAACGGATATAATGCTTGTTCCTACCCAGGTTTTGGACATGCTGAAGCTTGTGGAACATAGCAATCGCGATCTGAATTCCCTGCGACTTATTGAAATCGGAGGCAGCTATGTCTCTCCTGATTTAGTAAGGCGTTTAGAGAAAAAAATCAGGGGCACGGTATTAAACGCCCTTGGCTCATCAGAAGGGGTGCACTTTACTCCCAGAATATCCGACCCCCTTGAAGTGCGTGCTGAAACTGTAGGACGGCCATGCTGTCAGGAGGATGAGTTCAGGATTGTGGACGAGGAAGGAGTGGATGTAATGCCCGGTAATGAAGGAGAACTCTGCATAAGGAGCCCCCACTGCATTATAGGTTACTACAAGAACCCGGAAGAAAATAGAAAAGCTTTTGACAATGAAGGTTTTTATCATACCGGCGATCTATCCATGCTGGATGAAAATAAAAATATCAGAATAACCGGTCGCAAAAAGGACCTTATAATCCGCGGTGGTGAGAATATCAGCGCTGCCGAGGTGGAAGAAGTTTTGTGCCTGCACCCCAAAGTGGATGATGTTGCGGTTGTGGGAATGCCGGATGGCAGGTTAGGTGAAAAAGTCTGCGCTTATATCCAACCTAAGGAAGACCGGACTATAAATTTAAAGGAAGTGGTAAACTTTTTGAAGGAGAATGGTATTGCAATTTTCAAGCTTCCCGAAAGGATTGAACTTATCCGTAAGCTTCCTTTAACAAGCATAGGAAAGGTGGATAAAAAGGTCTTGAGGGCGGACATTGAAAATAAGATAAAAAAGGAAGCACGAACATAGCTTTGGGAGGTAAAATAAATAAATGCAGAATGAATATGTAAGATCGTTAAGAACCACACTGGATTTTTTACTCAAAGAAGGGGAAGCCCTTTTAACAGATGGGCAAGTGGATCCAATCTGTGAAATTGCAGGGATACTGAAATCCTTTGAAAATGGTCCTGCTATAATATTCAATAAAATCAAAGGCTATCCCGGGATAAGAAATGTGGGTAACTTATTTGCCAGGATAGAAAGAGAGGCCAGGATGTTCGGCGTTAACAATCCAGGCGAGCTTAAGTTAAAATGCAGGGGTGCTTTAAAAAATCCACTGCCTGCCAGTATAGTCGAAGAAGCCCCCTGTCAGGAAGTTGTAATTAAAGATAATTTTGATGTATCAAAAATTCTGCCTATTATTAAACATACAAATTTTGATGGCGCCAGAATACTTGGAGGTGGTGTGGTGCTTGCCATGGGCGAATATTATAACAGTGGCAGTGATCTGTCATTTAAACGTTTAAGCTTTCGCGACAGGGACTGGGCCTCCATTGCCGTTGAAAGGACATCCCACCTGGGTGTTATTAGATTCACCAAACACAGGAAAGACCATATACCATTAACTGTAAATATCGGAGTTCCCCCATCGGTAATGACAGTGGCAGCTGTTCTGTTTCCCAGAACCATTGTACCCATAGGCTCGGATGAAGTAGGCATGGCCGGAGCGTTGCAGGAGTTCCCAGTTGAACTGTGCAGGGCCAAAACGGTGGATGCTTATGCTATAGCAGAGGCAGAATGGGTGTTGGAAGGCTACTATCTCCCCGACCGGGTCTGGGAGTCAGAAGAAGCTGAAAGATTGGGGAAACAGGGTGTCGCACCTTTAATGCCAGAATGGACACGTTATATGGGGAAGGCCTACATGCACCGTAAATTTCAGGTAACTGCCATTACTCATAGAAAGGATAGACCATACTTTTTTACACCCCTGGCCGATTCCTTTGAGACCGACAATATGGCCCTTCCCTGGAGAGAGGCCTGTTTTCTTGAATTGGCAGATCGCATTGCACCGGGATTGGCAGTTGATGTAAGCGTACCTTATGGTCTGGGCTGGGGTAGTGGAGTCGTCTTTAAGGTAAAAAAACGGGGATTAGCAG
>JAXHUS010000535.1:0-12268 GCA_034189305.1 Thermodesulfobacteriota bacterium
TCCGGAAAAGATATTAAAGGCTTTAGAAAATAAATAGAGTATGGAGTGGAAAAATTTAGAGGGAAGGTTATGTATTCCGACAGAAGAAAGATAGATATACAATCTCACTATTATCCTGAAAAATTTATAATAACCTTTAAATGCAACCCATGGAGAAAAGGAATAAAATGCAGGAATACTCAATAATAGGCAAAAACATGCCCAGGAAGGATGCGGTAGAAAAGGTTATGGGGGAAGCAAAATTTACTGATGACATCGTCCTTCCCAGGACATTATGTGGAAAAATTCTAAGAAGCCCTTATCCCCACGCCAGAATTTTAAATATTGATACAGGTAAAGCTGAAAAGCTTTTAGGTGTTAAAGGAGTAATAACAGGCAAAGATACCATGGGAATTAAATTCGGGATTCTGGATACCCCGGAAATTCCCGCTGACCAGTATCCCCTGGCTATGGATAAGGTGCGATATATTGGGGATGAGGTTGCTGCTGTTGCAGCGATAGATGAAGATACTGCAGAAGAAGCTCTGGATTTGATCGAAGTGGAATATGAGGAGCTTCTTCCGGTATTTGATCCCGTTGGGGCAATGAGGGAGGATGCACCAAAGATTCATGATGTTGAAAGCAATCTTGGTTCTAAAATTTTCTGGGATTTTGGTGATGTGGAAAAGGGGTTTAACGAATCTGATTATATTAGAGAGGATGAATTTAGAACAAATGCAGTAAGCCACAGTCCAATGGAACCTCATACTGCCCTGGCACATTTTGATCCCTCCGGCAAATTAACTTTATGGGCATCAAAACAGAGTCCCTTCCTTTGCCATCTTCTTCTTGCCAAAACTTTAGGGCTATCGGAAAATCAGGTCAGGGTGATTGCTCCTCATGTTGGCGGCGGCTTTGGCGGAAAGGTAGATTTACTTGCCACAGACTTCTGCTCAGCGCTTTTATCTAAAAATACAGGGAGACCGGTAAGGATTTCCTGTACCAGAGAGGAGGTATTTACCTCTACAAGACAGAGACACCCCATGATAGTTTATATAAAAACAGGGGTTAAAAAGGATGGCACCCTTGTGGCCAAGTATTGTAAAAATATATCTGACACCGGGGCTTATAATAGCACAGGTCCGGTTGCTTTATATCTTTCAGGTGCCTTTTTAGTGGCCACTTACAGAATTCCCAATGTCAGATATGAAGGATACTCAGTTTATACAAATAAATCAGTACGGGGGGCAATGAGGGGGCATGGTTGTGTTCAGATCAGGTTTGCAGATGACTCGCAAATGGATATGATTGCAGAAGATCTGGGATTGGACCCCATCGAAATAAGAGTAAAAAATTCTTTACATCCCGGGGATGTTCTTCCAAATGAATTTAAGGTAACCAGCTGTGGGATTAATGAGTGTATTAAAAGAGCGTCAGAAAGCATAGACTGGAATAAAAGACGGGATAGGAAATCCGTGGAGATTGGATTGGGAGTCGGCTGCGGATCCTTTATCTCCGGTTTTTTTGTTCCACCCCATACCTCTGCGGCAGCAATGGTAAAGCTGCAGGAGGATGGTGGTGTTACCCTAATAACGGGAGCAACTGATATCGGTCAGGGTTCGTCCACAGTTCTATCTCAGATTGCCGCGGAAGAATTGGGAGTTCCTTTTGATACAGTGCGGGTTATTTCCGCCGATACCGAGATTACCCCCCATGATCCCGGAAGCTTTTCAAGTCGTGTTACTTTTTTAGCCGGAAATGCAGTAAAAATCGCGGTACAGGAGGCAAAAAAACAGGTCTTCGAGGTTGCCGCTGAAATATTAGAAGCAAATATAAAAGACCTTGAGGCAAAAGAAGGAAAAATTTATGTAAAAGGTTCTCCCAAAAAGAATGTTTCCTTTCACAGGACGGTTATGACCAGTCTTTTAAAAAGTGGCAACCCTATAATGGGGAGAGGGTATTACAGGCCGCCCAATACCAATTTCCCTGACCTTAAGACCGGAAAAGGTAATCCTACAGGGGCATACAGTTTTTCTGCCCATATTGCCGAGGTTGCCATCGACAGGGAAACAGGCTTTATAAAAATGCCAAAGTTTGTTGTGGCTCATGATTGCGGACGGGCATTGAATCCCCAGCAAGTAACAGGACAATTGGAAGGATCCGTTAATATGGGACAGGCACAGGCCTTATCTGAAGATATTAAAATGGAAGGGGGGCAGGTTTTAAATCCATCCTTCCTTAGTTATGGTATTCCCCTGTCTCTGAGTATACCGAAGATTAATGTAATTAGTGTAGAGACTGTGGATCAGGAAGGTCCATTCGGTGCAAAGGAAGCGGGGGAAGGAAATTTAGTTCCTACACCTGCTGCTATAGCCAATGCCGTATATGACGCTATAGGTGTGAGGATAAAAGAGCTTCCTATCACTCCGGAGAAAATATTAAAAGCCCTGGAGGAAAAAAAAGGTGAATAAATTATCCGATTTAAAAATTTTAATAAAAGGAGGAGGGGAACAGGCAAGCGGTGTCGCCCACAGGCTCTTTTGTTCAAATTTTAAAGTCTGTATAACAGAGATTCCGAATCCAAAAGCGGTGAGAAGGGAAGTGGCATTTTGCGAGGCAATTTATGAGGGTGAAAAGGAGATAGAGGGTGTTGCCGGAAGATTGATTAAGGAAAAAGATGAAATTTTTAAATTATGGGAAGAAAGAAAAATCCCCGTTCTTATCGACCCTGAAGCTAAGATAAGAGGATTTTTAAAGCCGGATGTTATCGTTGATGCGATAATGGCAAAAAAAAATCTTGGAATAACAAAAATCAGTGATGCACCCTTTGTAATTGGATTGGGCCCTGGTTTTACAGCCGCTAAGGATGTTCATGTAGTAATAGAAACAAACAGGGGACATAATTTGGGGAGGGTGATTCTTCAAAGGGAGGCAGAAAAGCATACCGGGATTCCGGGTGTGATTGGCGGTTATTCTTCAGAAAGGGTATTTAGAGCACCAAAGGAAGGTAAGTTTATAGCTGAGAAAAAAATAGGGGATTTTGTGAAGACAGGTGATATAGTAGGCTGGGTAGCTGATAAACCGGTTAAATCTCAGATAAATGGTATAATAAGAGGGTTGATTCGAGATGGTTTTGAAGTAGGAAAAAACTTAAAACTGGGTGATGTTGACCCTCGCGGTTTTAAAGAATTCTGCTATACTATATCGGATAAAGCGAGAGCCATTGCAGGTGGAGTTTTAGAAGGAATATTAAAAAGGTTTAATATATAAAGTGAAAAATAATATAGAAGATATTCAAAAATCCATGAGGAAGCAAAAGTATATCACTGATAGGGACCTTGCAACTACAATTTATCTCTCCAGGGCTTTAGGCAAGCCTATATTATTAGAAGGAGAGGCCGGTGTAGGAAAGACAGAGGTTGCAAAAGTAATGGCCGGCGTTTTTAATGCAAATCTTATTCGCCTTCAGTGTTATGAAGGGCTGGATGTAAGCACTGCTCTTTATGAGTGGAATTATCCAAAACAGATGGTTGGAATTAAGATGGAGGAACTGGCAAAAAGTAGTAAAAAAGAGATAGAAAGTACTATTTTTAGCGAAAAGTATCTATTAAAAAGACCATTACTTGAAGCCATTCAATATGAACAGGATATTCCGCCGGTTCTTCTTATTGACGAGATTGACAGGGCCGATGAAGAGTTTGAAGCTTTTTTATTAGAGGTTCTTTCTGATTTCCAGATTACCATTCCGGAAATTGGAACGATAAAAGCAAAAGAAAGACCCTTTGTTATTCTTACTTCAAATAGAACACGAGAATTGCATGATGCCCTTAAAAGAAGATGCCTTTATCATTGGATTGACTATCCCACCCTTGAGAAGGAGTATGAAATTGTAATAACCAAGGTTGAAGGTATTAAGGAAGTATTGTCAAAACAGATTTGCAGCTTTATGCAGGAAATAAGAAAAAGGGATTTTTATAAAAAACCCGGAATAGCGGAAACCCTGGATTGGGCCCTTGCCCTTGTTGCCCTGAATAAAGCGGCTCTTGATAAAGACACTATTGAAGAAACCCTTGGATGTATTTTTAAATACAAAGAGGATATTTCAAAGTTCATGATAGAGATAGGGGGAGAGAAGGTAGAAGGGGATAAGATACTTAAAGAGTGGTTTTTGCTTCAGGGCTGAAATTTGGTGATGTTAATTCCATAATTTTTTCAACTGACAGCCTACAACAATACAATCAATCGACATTACCAAAATTTCAATTTGCTGAGAAAGGACGAATAATAATTGTCAATTAATAACTTAAACATAAAAAAAGGGGATTTATCCGGTAATATATTTCTCTTCTATAGAATTCTGAGAAAAAACAGGATTGAAGTCACCCCAAAAAATCTCATAGACGCATTAAGAAGTCTTTTATATGTCGAAATTAAAAAAAAAGGGGATTTTAAGCATGCCCTTAGAACAAACTTTACCTCAACAAAAAAGGATATGGAACTTTTTGATATCCTTTTTGAAGAATTCTTTACGGGTTTTGAAAAAATAAATTCAGAAAATATTCTGCCTCCGGAAGATGAAAGTGAAGATATGAGCTCTCATGCAGAAGAAGAAAAGGATAAGAGGGAGATAATTATAGAAAATTGGTGTAATAAGGATAGTAAAAATGAATGTATGGAAAAGGAGGAGCTTCCGGGGTATAGCTCCCTTGAAGTCCTTTCTACAAAGGACTTTAGTAATCTGTCACCTTCTGAGATGGAAAGAATAAATGAAATAATTGTTAAGATTGCCCCTAAAATAACAAGGAAAAGATTGAGAAGAAAAAAGGCGCACCCTAAAGGGGAAGAGTTTGATTTAAGGAGAAGTATTCGGAAAAATTTGTCGGCCTATGGGGGGGAGATAATAGAGCTGAAAAGAAGGAAAAGGAAAATAGTAGATACCGCCATTGTTTTACTTTGTGATGTCAGCGGCTCGATGGATTGTTACACCAGATTTTTTATTCAGTTTATATACGGATTTCAGAATAACATAAAAGGTATGGAAACATTCGTCTTCAGTACAAGACTCAGTAGAGTTACACACATTTTAAAAAAAGGAAATTTTAAAGATGCTTTAAATGAAATATCAAGGAGAATTAAACACTGGTCAGGGGGCACAAATATTGGTTATTGTCTGCAACACTTAAATAATAACTATGGATGGATGGTGGGCAGGAAGACAGTAGTTATAGTTGTAAGTGACGGCTGGGACAGGGGAGATACCGAATTACTTGAAAAAGAGATTAGAAGGCTAAAAAGGAACTCTCATAAATTAATATGGTTAAATCCTTTGCTGGGAAGCCCTGATTATAAACCCATTTGCAAGGGAATAAAGACTGCTTTACCCTACACTTCTTATTTTTTACCCCTTCATAATTTAAACAGCCTGATTATGCTTTCAAAAACATTAAAGTCGGTCATATAATGGAACTGGATGTAATAAAAGAGATAAATAGTTTGTGGAATAGAATCTTTCCCTATTTAGCAGCACAAATAAAAGAATTCTATAGAAAAAATAACGGGCGTGTTTTAGAATTGGGCGCTTTTTCAGGGGGCATATCCATTGAACTTGCAAAATTATACCCCGGGACAATAATTACAATAGCAGTTGAATCAGAGGAATTAGTAAAATATATAAATGGACTGATAGAAAATTTTTATTTAACCGGACAAATAAACGTTATTCAAACATCATTTTCTTCCCTTTCTATTAATGATAATCAATTTGATCTTGTAATATGCCGGGGTGCTTTTTTTTATCTTGATAAAGAAGGGTGGTTGTTAAAAAAGATATTTCAGTTTTTAAAGAAGGGTGGAGTTGGTATTATTGGCGGAGGTTATGGAGAAAAGACACCCGAAGATTTGATTGTTGAAATTAAAAGTAGATCCAAGGAGCTTAATGATATGCTTGGAAGACAATGGTTTGCCAGAGAAGAGATTGAGGAGATTATTTTAAATGCCCGACTGAAAGAAAATTGCCATATCTATGAAAGAGGAGGATTATGGCTTGTTATGAACAAATAACCTGAATGACCCACAGTCACAAGCAAGCATGAAAAAAATGCAGAAGATAGAACATAGAATTTAAGGAAAAACCTGAATGATTATTTTGCGCACTATTTATTCTGACTTCTGAATGCTGAATTTTTCTATTTTTATATGAACATTTTAGGTAATAGTCCACAGGGGATAGGGGTCAGTTTATCGGTTAAGCTTTTTCCTGAGCCCTGACAACTGATTCCCATGAACTGTTACCATTTTAGGAGGTGAGATTATTGGAAGAAATATATGAAGAGATATTAAAAATCAAAGAAAAAGGTGAGAATGCAGTCCTTGCAACAATTATTTCCGTGAAAGGGTCAACTCCCAGGGAAGAAGGATCGAAAATGCTCATTAAAAGTGACGGGACTATCTCCGGTTCAATTGGAGGGGGTAGTCTTGAAGGACAGGTAATAACAAAAGCAGTGAGGATTATTAAAGAAGGAGGAAATCCCGGAGTTTTAAAATTCGACCTTACAGGAGTTGATGCAGCAAAAGAAGGCATGATATGTGGCGGAACTATGGAAGTGTTTCTTGAACCTATAATGTCGGCACCGAACTTATATATCTTTGGTGGAGGCCATATTTCGTTAACCCTGGCAAAAATGGCAAAAATGGTCGGATTTAGAATAACAGTTATTGATGACAGGGATAGTTTTGCGAATAAAGACAGGTTTCCTGAAGCTGATGAAATTTATGCCAAGGATTTTAAAGTGATTCTTACGGAAATAAAACCAAAAAAACCTTATTATATAGTTATCGTTACACGTGGTCATATACATGATGAGATTGTTCTTGAATGGGCAGTTAAAAAAGAACCTGCATATATTGGAATGATTGGAAGCAGATCAAAAAATCATACTGTATTTTCTCATCTTGAAGAAAAAGGCATTGGAAAAGACAGGCTATCTTTTGTACATGCCCCCATAGGTATTGATATTAAGGCTCAGACACCTGAGGAAATCTCAGTGAGTATTTTAGCAGAGCTAATTAAAATAAAAAGAGAAGTAGAAGGGCCTAAGAAAAAAAACTGGAAGGTTTAATCAGTCTTTAATGGAGGAGGTTAGAGTGGAAAATTATTCCGTTGTTGGAAAGAGATTACCAAGAATAGATGCAAATGTTAAGGTTACAGGGGATGCTAAATATACCGGGGATATGATTTTACCAGGGATGCTCTACGGAAAGATACTAAAAAGTCCTTTACCCCATGCTAAGATTATAAATATAGATGCTGGTAAGGCTTTAAAGCTTAAAGGTGTTAGAGCAGTTATAACAGGGAAAGATACATACGGGATAAAATACTGTATTATAGATATTCCACAAGCTCTGGATAAATGTCCCCTTGCCGTAGATAAAGTTCGGTATATTGGTGATGAAGTTGCAGCAGTGGCAGCGATAGATGAAGATACTGCAGAAGAAGCCCTGGATTTGATTGAAGTGGAATATGAAGAACTGCCGGCAGTATTCGATCCGATTGAGGCAATGGAGCCTGACGCTCCAAAAGTACATGAAGAAAAAGAAAATAATATTGCCATGGGGGTTTCCTATCAACTGGGAAATGTAGAAGAAGGGTTTAAAAACTCTTTTCTTGTAAGGGAAGATGAATTTAAAACCCAGGCTATCCAGCATGTTCCTATGGAGCCCCATGCAACTATTGGTCATTTCGATTCTTCCGGCAAAGTAACTGTATGGAGTGGGACCCAGAGTCCCTATTTTATTCATAGGGATCTGGCAAGAACTTTAAATATACCAGAAAGTAAAGTTAGGGTCATAAAACCATATACTGGAAGCGGTTTTGGCGGAAAGACCGAGATGCACAGCCATGATTTTTGCGCTGCCCTTCTTTCTAAAAAAACAGGAAGACCGGTAAAAATAGTCTATACCAGGGAAGAGCTTTTTACAAATACAAGACTCAGGCATCCAATCATCATAGGTTTAAAGACCGGGGTTAAAAAGGATGGGACAATTATGGCATACGATATAAAGGCGGTTCTTGATGGCGGGGCTTACAATAGTACCGGGCCCCTTGCGACTTTCCTTTTTACCTATTTCCCCTTTCTGGTTTACAGGATGGAACATTACAGGATTAATTCTACCAATGTTTATACGAACAAGCCTTTTTGCGGTGCAATGAGGGGTCATGGTGCTCCTCAGGGCAGGTTTGCCTTTGAATCACAGCTTGATATGATAGCAGAGGAATTAGGGATAGACCCCGTAGAGATAAGACTTAAAAATGCAATTTCAGAAGGTGAAGTATTGTTAAATAAAACCCGGATAAAAAGTTGCGGTCTTAAGGACTGTATAAAAAAATCCTCGGAATCCCTTAACTGGAAGGAAATAGAACCACATAAAGGGATAGGGATGGGCTGTCAGGGTTTTGTTTCCGGAGCGAATATCGCCCCTCCTTATGATGCCACAGGGACCATTATAAAAGCTCATGAAGACGGAGGTGTAACAGTCCTTACCGGCGCTTCCGACATTGGACAGGGTTCGGATAGTATTATTGCCCAAATTGTGGCTGAGGAATTGGGGATAAAACTGGAAGATATAAGAATTATTGCAGCAGATACAGAAATCACTCCATTAGAACCGGGAAGTTTTTCAAGCCGGGTAACATTAATGTCGGGCAATTCAGCTAAAGCCGCTGCATCTGATGTAAAACAGCAACTTTTTGAAATCGTGGCGGAAAAGCTGGAGGCAAATGTAGAAGACCTGGATGCCAGGGATAGAAGGATATTCGTAAAAGGTAGTCCGGACAGGGGGATGAGTTTTAAAGATGCGATAACAGCCTCATTTGGAGACAAAGAGATGCCGGTATTGGGCAGGGGACATTACTATGCTAAAGTTGATACTGCTTCTATGGCAACAGGGGAATGCAACATGTCCCGTACCTATAGTTTTGCTTCTCATGCTGCGGAAGTAGAGGTCGATCCTGAGACTGGTCTTGTAAAGATAATTAAACATAGTGCGGCCCATGATTGCGGCAGGGCAATAAACCCTATGGCAGTGGAAGGACAACTGGAAGGCTCGGTATCCATGGGGCAGGGGTTCACCCTTCTTGAGAAGGTTTATATTGATAAAGGACAGGTGTTGAATCCAAACTTATTAGAGTATAAAATTCCCACATCATTAGATTCCCCTGAAATAGAATCAATACCTGTAGAAGCTATAGATAATGAAGGCCCCTTTGGCGCAAAAGAAGCGGGTGAGGGCGCAACAAATCCTGTAGCCCCTGCTATCGCCAATGCAATATATAAGGCAGCCGGGGCAAGGGTATATGAACTTCCCATTACACCGGAAAAAATTGTGAACTCCCTTGAAGAACAATAAAAGACAAAAATAAGAGATCACAACGGAAGTTTAGAACGGATAAAAGTGTTCTGCTTAAATATCAGTTTTTTGTTATTCCGTCGGTAAGCTTTTTGAGGAGATGGGAGAGCTGTTTTAACTCTGGATGGGAAAGACGGCTGAGCATTGTTACCAATTCTCCTTCATGATGGGTTATAATTTCTTTTATCAAATCATCGCCTTTGTTAGTTAACCTGACCCAGATGATCCTTCTGTCCTTTGGATCTCGATCCCTGACCACGTAACCATATTTTTCCAGATTATCTACAATTGGTGTAATATTTCCTTTTGAAACCAGAATTTGTTTACCCAATTCTCCCAGGGTAAGATCACCCAGAACCATCAGGGTAGCAAGGACATAAAGCTGAGGAAGGGTAACCCCTTTTGACCCTATTTTTTTTCTGATTTCCCCTGCTAAGAGATTGTTAGCCCTTAGTAGTCTTATCCAAACTCCTATAGAGAGCTTGGATAAAAAATGTTTTTTTAAACCACTTTCCAATGCAGAACCTTAATAAAATCGTTAAAGAAAAATAGCTTACAATATTTTTAAAGTCAAGGACTTCTTATAAGGAAAAAAATCATTAAATATTTTATAAGAAAATGCCGATAAATAAAAAAAAATTGTTGAAGTAACCAATTTCTACAATGGGAGACTTATTAATGAGGGTAAAATGAGTTATAATGAAATAAGCACAATTTTTAACAGGAAAATAATTTCCCTGGAAAACAAAGGAAAATGCAACAGCAAAAAAGATTATCAAGTTTCCAGGAAAAATCGAACTGACAAATCAGTTAAATCCAGTGTTATAAAAGAAAACATTAATGCATCAAAATTTACATTAAAGGATTATAATCACGCTAAATCTACTTTAGCGCATATTATTGAAAGTCTTGAAAGGGAACCGGAAAAAGTCCTGAAAGGGCATAACCATAAAGGAAGTCATTCCCTTATTTCTTTGATCTAATTATGCTGAAGTATAGACTTGATTACTGTTACCTGTTAAAGACAATTCTATCAAATATTATAAAATCATTTTAGTACTCTATCACAAAATAGAGTAGAAGGGAAACATTAGACAGACATAATAACCATTTTATTGAACTATAAAGCTGTCCGAAATCCCTGTATAAGGATATATTCTGCGTGTTAAAGCTGATTTCCAATTTCCAAAATGGCAAATACGATACTCCCCTGATTCAGCATCTTTGGGAATGATCCATTCAACTGTTATTTCCGACATATTCAAACCAGTTGATTTCCACCGAAAAAATGTTGACGGATCCCAATCCGCGGCAATGAATTCCCATCCGCCTTCACCCTTTTTTTCAACGACTAAGTAAGTTAACTGGGTCTGAAAGTTATTATTGGGATGACCGCCCCAGAATTTAACCCTTACAGTTTTACCCTTGTTATATATCTGTTCAGGCCCTTCTATAACATCCCCGAATTTTTTGCAAACAGGTTTATTGTCAAACTTTACTTTTCCAACCTTTATCTTTTGATCCTCCAGCGTATTTCTTATATCATCTATTGCCAGGGAGTAGTCAGGAAGATCATCACCTGTCTGAAAAGTTGAAGCCAATTCGGATAACATCTGACGAATACCGTTTAGTGTATAAGGTCCAAACCAGTTTTCACCGCCTTCATAATGTTGAATTGAATATTCATCGCGGGTTGTCAGATAGCCCATAAAAGCATTGCTTATAGCATTGATTTCAACATATGTAACATCATCCAATATTTTCTTTATATCATCTCTAATCCGCCTGCCGCTCATGGTAGTAACTTCAAAGGGTAACGAAACAATAGCAAATCTGCCGATTTTTAGTATCTGGATGGGAAGAATTTCAGTAACTGCCTTTCCATTTGGTATCATGTATTCCCCTCGACCCATGGGCAGAGCGTTAATCTTTTCCAAATGGCAATCTCTATCTTCTTGTATTAGCTCCCGGGGCATGAATAGCCTCCAGATAAGATCAAATAATCCATTGGCAAGGGGTTCTTCAAGAAAATCCATGAAAGAACGATTATCAGCAACATCACGCGCATGCCCTTCATTGTCAATCAGTCCGACACTATCCTCTGTGGAACCGGAAAACATACCAAGACCGGCAATTGGTTCACATAAACGACAATTCTCAATATCTTCATCCACAGAATCAGGATATTTATATCTTACCTCGTGGGGAGAAATATAATCAGGAGCTATTTTAAAGGATGGGAAGTGTACATACATTTGCCTGTAGTCAACACTTCCTGTCAATTCTTCCCCTGTGTTATCATAAATAATGCGTGCCAGTTCATATTGTGTCTTAGCCCTTTCTACCATTCTTTTATAATCGTGGATTCCGTCACAAGGATAATTTCCATTTTCATCCAGTTCAACATCATCATAATCATATGCATCTTCCGGTAGATTTGATGAAGAGTCACCGGCATCATTCATGGCAAAGGCGGCTACAAAGGTATCTTCTTCCAGATAATCGGTTTTATGATCTTTTTCAAAAAGATATGAGGCATACCCCTTACTGTCCCCGTTGATCAGTTTAAGATATTGGCCACTTACATGGGGGTGAACCGCCGCCCAGTTATACATACCAATCTCAGTACCATTATCCCTTACAAATTTTAGTACAGTCATTCTTCTATTTGTGACATCATATTCACCATCTTCTGTTTTATACTTCTCAATTTCATCTTTGGGGTTGAGATAATAGGCTTCAATTGAACGATTTCTACCATACCTTTCACCAGGCTTATTGGATGAAAACCCTGAATTCAGATATAAATTTCCTTCGGAGAGGTTTTTATGAGCCCTTTTAATAGACTCTATAATGCCGTTTACGATGGTATGAAAATTTTCTT
>JAXHUS010000536.1:0-4419 GCA_034189305.1 Thermodesulfobacteriota bacterium
TCAAAGGCCTTTTTTTCCTGACCGTTCAGAATTAAAGAAGGTATTTCCCCGTGCATACAGCTGCTTAAAGCAATCAGACCTTTGCCATAGTTTCTAAGAAGTTCCTTATCGATTCGCGGACGGTAATAAAAACCTTCAAGGTAACCTGAACTTACAAGTTTGATCAGGTTCTTATAACCTGTACTATTTTCAGCGAGTAAAATGAGATGGTAAGAAGAGTCTTTTATTCCTTGAGTCCCCTTTTTAAAGCGGCTTTCGGGCGCTACATAGACTTCACATCCTATAATCGGCTTTATACCGGAATCACGGGCCTTCCGATAGAATTCAATAACCCCGAACATATTGCCATGATCAGTGATGGCAAGGGCAGGAATATTATATTCCTTTGCCTTTTTCATTAGATCATCAATTCTTATTGCCCCATCCAGCAAACTATATTCGGTATGAATGTGGAGATGGACAAAATCTTTGGCTATTCCCATTCAATAGTACTGGGCGGCTTTGAGGATATATCAAAAACCACCCTGTTTATCCCTTTAATTTCGTTGATTATTCTGCCGGATATTTCTTCTAAGGTCTTATATGGTAATTTGTACCAATCGGCAGTCATCCCATCTTTACTACTCACAGCTCTTATTGCAAGTAGATTTTCATATGTCCGCTCGTCACCCATAATACCTACAGTCTTAATTGGTAAAAGAATAGCAAAATACTGCCAGATTTCTCTGACATATTTTTTCCTTCCTATCTCATAAGTTACAATAGCATCGGCTTCCCTTAATATCTCCAGCTTTTCTCCGGTTACTTCTCCCAAAATTCTTATGGCAAGACCCGGCCCTGGAAATGGCTGACGATATACAATATGGGATGGAATTCCCAGTTCTAGTCCTAATTTTCTCACTTCATCTTTAAAAAGTTCCTTTAAAGGTTCTATCAAATTTAAATTCATTGTCTCAGGAAGCCCCCCCACATTGTGATGAGATTTTATCGTGGCGGAAGGTCCTTTGTGGGAAATACTTTCAATTAAGTCCGGATATAGGGTTCCCTGGGCTAAATACTCAATTTCTCTATTTTTTTTTGCTTCTTCTTCAAAAACCTTTATGAATTCCCTTCCTATTATCTTTCTTTTTTCTTCAGGCTCTACAATACCCTTCAGTTTTTTTAGAAATCTTTTTTCAGCATCCACATATTTCAAATTTATCTT
Source organism: Thermodesulfobacteriota bacterium (assembly GCA_034189305.1). GTDB lineage: Bacteria > Desulfobacterota > WTBG01 > JAXHUS01 > JAXHUS01 > JAXHUS01. The sequence continues at coordinate 1,205 of JAXHUS010000536.1, forward strand.
AAAATTCTCTTTAAAAATCCTTACTACCTCCTCTTTTTCTTCTTTACGGAGAAGTCCGTTATTTACAAATATACAGGTAAGATTTTCACCAATGGCACGATTTATTAAAACTGCTACCACTGTAGAATCCACACCACCACTAACAGCACAAACAACTTTTTTATCGCCCACCTCATCTCTTATTTCCTGTACTTTATTTTGTATGAATCCCTTTATTGTCCAGTCCTGTCTGCACTTACAAATCTCAAACAAAAAGTTACTTAATATCTCTTTTCCCCTTGGGGTATGAACCACTTCAGGATGAAACTGAACACCATACAAAGGTAATTTGCGTGCTTTTATCACTGCAAAGGGAGAATTTTGACTTTTTGCAATGGTATAAAATTCCGGGGGTAACTTTCCTATTTTATCCCCATGACTCATCCAGACCTGGATTTTCTTTTTTTCTTTAAAGCCCTTAAAAATAGTGGTGCAATCCTCTAATGTAATAAACGCCTTTCCATATTCCCTTTTTTTCGATTTTTCTACCATACCGCCAAAAAGATGTGCAATAAGCTGCATACCATAACAAATTCCCAGTATGGGTATGTTTAAATGAAATATTTCCTTTGAAATAAAGGGGGCTTTAACATCATAAACACTGGAAGGGCTGCCGGATAATATAATTCCCTTAGGCCCTAATTTTATTATTTCTTTTAAGGGAATATTGAAAGGGTATATTTCACAATACACCTGACATTCTCTTATTCTTCTGGCTATAAGCTGAGTGTATTGGGAGCCGAAATCTAAAATAAGAATTTGCTCAATAGATTCAGTCATAACTTAAAAAACGGTAGTTTGGAGCTTCTTTTGTAATGATTACATTATGAACGTGGCTTTCTTTAAGCCCGGAAGGAGTGATCTTAATAAATTCAGTGTTGTGTCTTAACTCTTCAATATTCTTACATCCAACATAACCCATACCGGATTTAAGCCCCCCAATTAATTGATAGGCGCTGAAAGAAAGACTCCCTTTATAAGGAACCCTTCCTTCTATTCCTTCAGGCACAAGTTTGGTCACATCTTCCTCACATTGAAAATAACGATCCTGGCTGCCCATTTTCATGGCTTCAAGGGAACCCATTCCTCGATATACCTTATAACTTCTTCCCTGAAAAAGAACAGTTTCACCGGGGCTCTCTTCAGTTCCAGCGAAAAGACTTCCAATCATTACAGAATGGGCACCTGCTGCTAAGGCTTTTGTTATATCTCCTGAATTCTTAATCCCCCCATCTGCAATAACAGGAATACCATGTTTTTCAGCAGTTTTTGTGCATTCAATTATTGCAGTGACCTGAGGCATCCCCACACCGGCAATTATTCTTGTGGTACAGATTGAACCCGGCCCCATCCCAACTTTAACTCCATCCACCCCGGCTTTTATTAATGCTTCTGTACCTTCTGCTGTAGCAACATTTCCTGCAATCAGCTCCGCGTTAGGAAAAGCATTTTTAACTTCATAAATGGTATCTATTACGGATTTTGAGTGACCATGAGCCGTATCAATAACTACAACATCAACACCTGCACTAATTAGGGCGGAAGCTCTTTCCATTCGATCTTTTCCCACACCAATGGCGGCTCCAACCCTTAATCGGCCCATATCATCCTTACAGGCATTTGGATACATTTTCATTTTTTCAATATCTTTTACCGTTATAAGCCCTTCCAGATATCCTTTCTCGTTTATTACCAGAAGCTTTTCAATTCTGTTTCTCTGCAGAATCTTTTTAGACTCATCAATATCGATTCCTAAAGTTGCCGTTATTAAATCTTTAGTCATAACTTCAGAAATATCAAGATTAAGATTCGTTTCAAAGCGAAGATCTCTGTTTGTAAGTATGCCTACAAGCTTATTATTATTATTGACAATGGGCACCCCTGAGATACTATATTTTCTCATAATCTCCACGGCTTCATAAATTTTATTTTCAGGCAAAAGCGTTATTGGGTTTGTTATCATACCGCTTTCCGATTTTTTTACCTTTTCAACCTCTGAAGCTTCAATATCAATGGAGAGATTCCGATGGATAATTCCTATTCCCCCTTCCTGCGCAATGCTTATTGCCGTCCTTGCTTCTGTCACCGTATCCATAGCAGCGCTTACCAGAGGAATATTTAATCTGATGTTTCTGCTTAGCTCTGTTGATACATCTATCTGATCCGGTTTTATATCTGTCCATGCCGGCACTAAAAGAATGTCGTCAAAGGTAAGGGCAGTTCTTATCTCCTCTTTTGCCATGTAAATTGTCTCCTCTTTATTGAATTTTTTTCTAATATAACAAATTTTTTTTGATTAAAAAATACTTATATAAATCGAAAATTAACTTGAAAAAACTTAACAGTTTATAAGGAGCTTTTATCCCAAAAATTGCTATTGCAATTTTTGGTTTTATTCTTATGTGAGATATGCGATTATAGCGCCACTTTTAAGTTTATACCGATTTTCCCACTGGAAGGTCAGAATTAATTTTCTTCTTTTTAAGTCAACAATTTTATCCTGGATAACATCAGGAAGAACGGCTTTTCCCTGGGAATGCAGGCCTTTTCCCGTAATAATGCGCACAGTTTTAATGCCCATTTTATGGGCGGATTCAATAAAATATTCGGTTTTTGCCTCCGCTTCTTTAGCTGTATATCCATGTAAATTCAGTTCATCCTCTGGTGGAGGAAAATCTTTTATTCTTTCAGTCATGGTTATCGGTTTATCGAGTGATAAATCATCCTGTTTTTCATGTAAGGCATTCTGCAGGTCTTTTCCGGACAATGAGTCCTTCAGCATTTTTGTAAAATTCTCTTTTGCTTCTTTTTCGGATTTTTCCCCGGTAAATAATTCAAACAAATCAACATCTTTTTTTAATATTCGCATTCCACTCTTGCTGATTTTTTTAGATGATTGACTTTCATTCATTTTCTTTTTATTTTCCATAAATTTTGTCGGCCCGATAATAAGTTACCTTATCCCAGGGGGTTTATTACCTTCAGAAAGGAAAACTTTCTGAAATCCAGATCACAGGTGGCAATTTCATCTACTCCGTTCTCTTTAAGGATGGCAGCAATGTGGCAATCATGCCAAAAATTCCCTACCGGATTCGATTCAGAAACTATTTCCCTGAGGATAAAACTATGCCTTGGTGTTTCTTTCAGAATCACAAAATTGGGATGACCAATCAGGC
>JAXHUS010000537.1:0-7578 GCA_034189305.1 Thermodesulfobacteriota bacterium
TCAAATAAAGATAACATAAAAGATTATTATCCTTATCGTATTTCCTTTCATCGAATTTGATAAAAACCTTTTGCCCAAAAGTTTTTTATCAAATTCGATGAAAGGAAATACGATAAGGATAATAATCTTTTATGTTATCTTTATTTGAAAAATAAGACATTCATAAACGCCCATCTTGTAAAATCAGGTCTCGTAACTGTCAATTTATCATCAGAATTCAAATATAAATCAAATTTCAAAAGATATTTGGATCTGCAAAGCTGATAATGAAGGCCTGAACCTTTAGAGAGAGTGGACAGGCATTTGGGCAGTATACATTAGACCGGCACACAAGGGTGGTCCTTTACCTGTATAGGGGAACAAATTGTGTATTGATCTGAATTAACTGAAAACTCAACTGGTCTCACACAGACCATAGTAATAAACCTAACCGCCCTGGTACGTGATCCGTATGCCAGGTGGTGTGGGAGGAGGGGGGTCCTTAGTCTCCTCCCTATCCCGATTGTATGTCTCATTGATTAATATTTTAAAAATGCTTAAAATTTGTTAAAGTTTATAAAAGATATGGAATTAATAAATGTCACTTGCATTTAAATGGGATCAAACCAAATCTGAAAAAACGAAAAAAACACGGCATTTCGTTCGGGGAAGTCAAAACCGTTTTCAACTGTCGATATGCAATTATTATTAAAAATCCTGACCACCCAGATGATGAATGTGGTTATATTTATATTGGGTTTTCCTCTGAATGTATAATTTTAATTTTTGGGTTTATTCAGAATTCTCTATTTATTATATGAGAGGTATCAGCAATGAAAACAGTAAAATCAAATGAACTCCATACATTGGCAAGCAATTTTCTTCCCGGCGGGGTAAACAGTCCGGTCAGGGCTTTTAAAGCAGTAGGAGGCCGACCTCTTTTTATCGAAAGGGCAAAGGGGGATAAACTATATGATGTGGATGGGAATGAATTGATTGATTATGTATGCTCCTGGGGGGCAATGATTGTTGGACATGCTCATAAGGATGTAACAAAAGCGCTAAGAGATGCCCTGGAAAATGGAACCAGCTATGGAACATGCACATTATTAGAAGTTAAGCTTGCAAAGGAAATCATAGAGGCATTCCCTTCCATTGAAAGAATTAGAATGGTAAATTCCGGCACTGAAGCCACTATGAGCGCCATTCGTCTGGCGCGGGGATTTACCGGTCGTGATAAAATTATAAAATATGAGGGCTGTTATCATGGTCATGCAGATTATCTTCTGGTCAAGGCAGGTTCGGGTGGTATTACCTTAGGCATTCCTGACAGTTCAGGGGTTCCTGATGATTTTGCAAAAAATACATTGGTTGTTCCATATAATGACCTTGAGGCGACATTAAAAAAAGTAAAAGAATATAAAGGACAAGTTGCTGCAATCATTGTTGAACCTGTTGCAGCAAATATGGGGATAATTTTACCCAAGGAAGAATTCTTTAAAGGTCTCAGGGAAATTTGTACAAAAGAAGAGATTGTACTTATTTTTGATGAAGTGATTACCGGATTTCGTGTTTCATGGGGCGGGGCGCAAAAGTACTTTGATGTATATCCTGACCTGACATGTCTTGGAAAGATTATTGGAGGAGGACTTCCCGTCGGCGCCTTTGGAGGTAAAAAGGAAATAATGGAACATCTTGCCCCCATAGGGGATGTATATCAGGCAGGAACTTTATCAGGCAACCCAATAGCCATGAAAGCGGGGATTGAAACCTTAAAGATTCTAAAACAGCCGGGAGTATACAAAGCCCTTGAGAATAGTGCAGTATTTATCTCCAAAGAGTTCAAAAAGCTGGCACAAAAATATAACCTTCCTGTATATTCGACTCAGATTGCCTCATTATTCTGTACATTTTTTACCCGGGAGCAGGTTTTTGACTATGCCAGTGCAAAAAAATGCGATACAAAAAGGTATGCCCGGTTTTTCCATGGAATGTTAGACCAGGGAATCTATTTTGCCCCTTCCCAGTTTGAAGCTGCTTTTTTATCCCTGGCCCATAATGAACATGACATAGAAAAGACAATATCCTGTGCAGACAGGGTCTTGCAAAGATTGTAGCCGGATTATTGATATGTAACTAATTTTGATCTGATTGCATGGTTTGTGATTTCAAATTAAGTCGTCGGAGTTAACCTGTGATTTATTCATTGATCTGGAATAATGAAAATATAGAGCATATTGCCTATCATGAAGTCGTGCCTGAGGAGGTTGAAGAAGTCTGCATGGGCAATCCTTTGATTTTAACAGCGCCATCAAAGGGGCCCCTGTTTATTATGTTTTAGGCCAAACAAAATATGGAAGATACCTTTTCTCTGTGATAATATATTTTGGAAAAGGAAGGGGTTATGTGGTTACTGCCCGCGATATGACAAAAAATGAAAAAAGGAGATATACAAAATGGAAAAGCAAGTAGGTATACCAGAATTTAAGTCATTAGAAGAAATGGCAGAATTCTGGAATAATCATGATTTAACTGATTTTGAAAATGAAATGGAAGAGGTAAAAGAACCGATATTTAAACTGGTAAGCGGCAAGGTTATTTCTGTAATGCTAAAGCCGGAAGAATATTATGAATTAAAAAAAATCGCAGAACAAAAGAAGTTAAATGCTGTTGCACTTGTTAATCAATGGGTGACTAAGCATATTCATGAGGAAAGCCCTACCTGTTAAGTATCTTTGCTAATACTGAATTTGAGGGATTTTTTTATTTAAGCTCCACAATTCTCCAGAGAATCAAGGACTTAAAAAATGAACCTGAATCCTTTTAAAGAAATAAATCTTTTTGAAGCCGGCACCTCATTTTTTAAACAGCTCAACATCCCCTTAAAATTTTTGGAATAATAGTTCATACCAATAAATGTACTTCTTTATAGAAAAAACTATATAAATGAGGCGGGGGGTCATTTCTAAACTAATTCGTGGAAAAACTTATTTTATAAATCCAGGGGGGGGCTTTCCCCACGGTAGTTTAAAAAACGGTTTAATTTTTGGGGACACGGCGGGTAACATATATTTAGAGTATTATACCACTTATCGAGAAAAGGTATATGAAATCGTGAATAGAAATCCTTTTGTTGAACTAATGCGAACGGTAAATAAAAAATATATGAACACCTTATTTGATACAATTGTTGATTTTAGCAGACACGCAAAAAGAGGTAAATTTGTTGCAGGTCAGACATTTGAATTTAATAAAAGGAAAAAAACTGTCCGTATTCGCGAAATCGCAAGAGATCTCAGTACAAATTGTAGCGCTGTTATTAAAAGTATTATGAATCAAGAGATTAAAAGGGTCTCTAAAGTTTTAGGGGCAGAGCGGATTGTTACGGAAACTTTTGATGCATATGGTAAGAATCTTCTGAAAGATGGATGGAAGATGGAATCCCGGGGGATACCCTTGATTATTCGTCTGGGGGCATGGCTTAATGGTAACAGATGCTATTCTCTTGACTTAAAAGAGATTGAAGTCCCGCCCGTTCGATAATAGCAGTTTAAAACTTAAAGTAAAGATTGACAAACCCAATAATTTTGTTAATCTGTTTTAAAATTCAAATCAAAAAAAGCAGTAATAATTATATCAGGTTTAAGGAGGAATAAAATGGCAAAAATTTTTAGGGTGGACATGGAGACTCTCCAGATCTCTTCCCAGAAGACACCAGGTGAATATGAAAAAGTGGGGGGCAGGGCATTTGCCTCTATGGTTATAGGTAAAGAAGTATATCCTGCCTGTCACCCTCTGGGTAAGCATAACAAGCTGATTCTTGCCCCGGGTCTTCTTGGAGGTACTGGAGTTCCATCTTCCGGTCGTTTGTCCGTTGCTGCAAAAAGCCCCCTTACAGAAACCATTAATGAAGCTAACGTAGGGGGTACTGCTGCTTCATATCTGGGCAGACTGGGGGTCAAGGCCATAATAATTGAAGGGCTGCCAAGGGAGGGAGAACTTTATCTCCTTAAAATGAACAAAGAAGGGTTAAAGGTTATTCCTGCTAATGAATATAAAGGATTGGGAAATTATGAATTGGTCCAAAGACTCAGAAAGGTTCATGGAGATGGCATTAGTGTGATTTCCATTGGCCCTGCTGGTGATATGAAGATGGCTGCCGCCAGTGTTGCCGTTACAGATCAACAGGGAAGACCCTCTCACCATGCCGGTCGCGGGGGAATGGGGGCTGTAATGGGCTCTAAGGGAGTAAAGGCAATAATAATTGATAACCCAGGAGCCCAGCGAATAGAGCTAAAAGATAAGGAGGCATTTTCAAAAGCAAATTCCCGGCTTATTGAGATACTCACCAGGGAATCACCGATGATTAATGGCCTTCATAGCTCCGGTACTCCCCAGGTTATCGAGGTAGCAAATATGATGGGCAGTCTTCCCACAAAGAACCGCAGATATGGTAGTTTTGATAAGGTAGAAAGAATCACGTCAGGAATGATGGAAAAATTGATTAAGGAAAGAGGCGGAAGACTTGGAGGTCATGCATGTATGCCGGGATGTTTGGGTGGATGCGCCGTGGATTTTGTAGATAAAGACGGCGAATACCTTACATCTGCCCTGGAGTTTGAGACCATAACCCTTTTGGGCGCCAACCTGGAAATCGATGATATTGATGCTATAGCCACTATGGACTATCTTTGTGATGATTTTGGATTGGATACTATAGAGATGGGGAATGCATTGGCAGTAGCTGCAGAAGCAGGCATTATGGACTTTGGAGACCCATCCAGGGCAGTGGAACTGATCAAGGAGGTGGGCAAAGGTACTATTTTAGGGAGAATCCTTGGTCAGGGGGCGGTTGTTACGGGAAAGGTCTTTGGAATAACTAGAGTGCCGGCGGTAAAAGGGCTTGGGTTTCCAGCATGGGAACCAAGGGCCTTTAACGGGGCAGGAGTAACTTATGCTACTTCACCCCAGGGAAGTGATCACACCTGTGGATACAGTCAGGCAGACCCCCAAGGGATTGAAGGTCAGGCAAAGAGGTCCAGGGATGCTCAGGTATCCATTATCGCCATGTGTGATTCCCCCGGCTTTTGCTTCTTCCCCTGGCATCTTGCCGGTATTCCTGTTCATGAATATATCTTCCAGCTCATTAGTGCACAATACGGATTTGAATTTTCTCAAGAAGAGGCATTGAACATCGGGAAAGAGGTTTTAAAGATTGAAAAGACCTTTAATGAAGAGGCAGGATTCAGCAAAGGGGCTGATAGATTACCAGAATTTATATTAGAGGAACCTTTGCCTCCTCATAACTCCATATTCAATGTACCTAAGGAGGAGATTGATAAGGTTTTTGATTTTGGACCCGAAACCGAGATAACTCCTATGGGTCCTATAAGTCTTCCTGAAAAGGGAGAATGATAAGTGCATTAATAATAAGGAGAAGTCATGAAAATATTTCGTCATATTGGCTCTCTTGCCTTCGTGCTCGGAATCTTTACAGCGGTATTTGCAGGAATACCATGGTACGTTATTGTTGCTGATGATCCGGTGGTGCCCTGGTGGCTCAGGATAGCGGTTTTTTGCCTTTTGGGGGGTGTCCTTCTGGTCCTGATGACAGTAGCTTTTGAACAAAGAAAAGACGGGATATCAGAAGATGGGTTGCCGACTGATAAGGTTGATGGTACGGTTTTGTTATTGAGTTCTACAGAAATACCAGGGCAGACCGTCCAGCAGATTCTTGGTCTTGTCCATGGCCATACGGTATTTGCTATCTGGCTTGGCAAAGATCTGTCCGCCATAGTCAGGTTGATTCTTGGGGGGGAGTTGACTGAATACACAGAGATGATGGGAAGAGCCAGGGCAAAAGCTACAGACAGGATGATCGCCCATGCTGTGGAGATGGAGGCGGATGCAGTAATCAATGTTCGCTATATGACTACCAGTGTTGTAGGGAGTGCTGCTGAACTTCTGGTTTACGGCACGGCTGTCAAACTCAGTTAATATAATTATTGTGGGAGGATATTGATACGGGTAGAGTAAAGGCTTATATTTATCTTCCAGATGAAACAAGAAGCACAAAACAAATTAAAATAACCGGTCAGGAATACAGAAGGCTTGTTAAAGTTTTAAGGCTTAAGGTGGATGATAAAGTAATCCTCTTCGGGGATATTGATTGTGAATATACAGCCAGAATTAAAAACATAGGTTCTAAGTCTTTAGACTTGGAGGTGTTGTCAGAAACCAGGGTGCCTCCTATTTCCGGTCCTGAGATAAAATTGATTCAGGTCTTGCCCAAGGGAAATAAAATGGACTTTATTATAAAAAAGGGCACAGAATTAGGGATATCAAGTATTTATCCTATTTATTCAAGCCGAAGTATCGTTCGTTATGATGAAAGGAAGATTGAGATAAAAATGGAACACTGGAACAAACTTGCCAGGGAATCTGCAAGACAATCCAGACAAACAAGAATTCCCTCTATTAATTATCCTTTAAAATGGGCTGAGTTTTTAAATTTATCAAAATACTTTAAGAGAAATTCCCTTCGAATTATGCTTTGGGAGAATGAGAAAGAAAAAAAATTAAAGACAGTTCTAAATTGTCAACCTCCTGAAGAAATATTTGTATTAATAGGGCCGGAAGGAGGATTTTCTCAAATAGAGGCAAATGAGGCTAAATCCTGTAATTTTATTCCGGTAGTACTGGGCAGAAGAATTCTGCGTACTGAAACTGCAAGCCTTGCAATCCTGAGTGTCATTCAATTTACATGGGGAGAGTTGTAAAAATCTCTTGACTTATGAATAAATATGGATATAACATTTACTAAAACCTTTAAAATAAAGGAGAAATATCATGAAATGCCCAAAATGTGGGTATATAAGTTTTGATTATTTAGAAAGTTGTAAAAAGTGTAATAAAGATTTAGTACAAACACGCGAACTTCTTGGAATAATTTCCCCTGTCCCTCCTGAGTTAACACTGGATTTAGGGTCTGGTGAAGGCAAATATATTAGCGAAGGAGCATCGCAGTTTATAGAAACTGATAGTGTAACATCAACTGAAGAGGCTGAAGCTGTATTAGACATTGAAGAATTATCCGAATCTACAGCAGAATTTAAAATACAGAAATTGGATACCGCAGATCAAGGAGAAATAGAGGCTGAAATGGAAATTTCATCAGGTGAAGTCTTAAAAGCAGATGCTGAGGTTAAAGAAGAAGAAATAGTACCTGAAATTTCTCTTGAAGAACAACAATTATCTGACGAAGCGGAAGCTATGCCAATAATGGATAAAGCACCCGAAGAGGCTTTGGGTGAAGAGCTTATACTGGAGGAGCAAATTGATGATGCAATTAAAATTGAAGACTCTGCCCGGGACATAACAGCGGCAATTGAAGAACCTGTATCCCTTGAAGAGGAATCTGTGGCACAGGAGGAAATTACCCTTGATGACGGGGGAGTAAAAGAGGACATGGAACCTGAGGGAATAGAAGAAATATCCCTTGCAGAACCGGAAAAAGATAAAGCAGTTGAAGAATCTGAACAAACCATAGAAATGATGGGGAGGGAGGAAAAAGTAGAGGGGCCCGAAGAGGCTTTGGGT
>JAXHUS010000538.1:0-2785 GCA_034189305.1 Thermodesulfobacteriota bacterium
AATACACCCTTTGTAAAAATATACTGCGGCTGAATTCCGTAACATTTACTGGAAAGCGAACTTTTTGGATATAAAAAAGGCTCTTTCACCGGCGCCATCCATGACAAAACAGGGCTTTTTCAGGCGGCTGACGGAGGCACCATATTCCTGGATGAGATAGGGGATCTGCCTTTGCCAATCCAGGTAAAGCTATTAAGGGTTGTTCAGGACAGGACATTTAAACCCATAGGGGGGGTGGAGGATGTCAGGGTCAATGTTCGTATAATTTCCGCCACGAATAAAGACCTGGAACAGAAGGTTATTTCCGGCCGGTTCAGGGAGGATCTGTTTTTTCGATTAAATGTAATTTCAATAAAAGTGCCTCCCCTTAGAAAAAGAAAGGAAGATATACCCGTTTTGCTCGATTACTTTCTGGATAAATTCTCAAAAGAGTATAAAAAAGAGAAAATACATGTTTCAAATTATACTTTAGAGGCTCTATCGGGCTATAATTTTCCCGGGAATGTTCGTGAGCTGGAAAATATTGTGGAAAGAAGTGTGGCCATTGGGATGTCAAATATTATTTTGCCGGAAAGCCTTGTCCTCTCACATTTTAAAGAAGAAAATCGCGGTCAGGAAATAAAAAGAAGCATAGAAATTCCCCCGGAAGGGATTGATCTGGAAAAAGAGATTCAAAAGACCGAAAAAAATTATATTCTTCAAGCCTTAAATATGAGCAAGGGAAAGAAAGGGGAGGCTGCGGCGCTATTAAATCTTTCCCTTCGTTCCTTTCGCTATTTGCTTCAAAAATATAAGATTTTTTAATCATGCCTTTAAAAACCTCAAATAACAAAGAAGCTGTCAGAAGACTTCAATTTTTAATGCTCATAAGGGTTTTTATTATAAGTATTGTTTTAATAATTACCGTGCTTCTTCAAATTAAAGAAGGCAAATCTTATCTTTCTATATATCTTTTATATCTCTATTTTCTGGTTGGCATAATATACTTTCTAACTTTCATATATGCATTACTCTTCAGATTTGTAAAAAATCTCGTTTCTTTCTCATATATTCAAATTATTATCGATGTATTGCTGATATCTTTTATGATTTATTCCACAGGGGGAATAGACAGTGTATTCAATTTCTTCTATATTCTTTCTATTGTCAGTGCCAGTATCTTTCTCGGACGAAGAGGCTCTTTTATAATCGCTTCTGAGGCAAGCATTCTATATGGAATTTCGGCCAACCTTGAATATTACAATATAATAAGACCAAAGGAGGGCCAGGTAGCCCTGGATGCCTCGTCCCAATCAAGCACCGACATTCTTTATCTTGTTATAATGAACCTGCTTGCCTTTTATCTGGTTGCTTTTTTAAGCAGCTACCTGGCCGTACAGTTATCAACATCTCAAAAAGCGTTGCAGAAAAAGCAGATAGATTTTGATTATTTGAGGGCTCTTCATAATGATATAGTTCAAAGTGTAAATACCGGGATACTAACCGTGGATAAAAACTTTAGAATAACATCTTTTAATAAAGCAGCCGAAGAGATTACAGGGTTTATGTTAAATCAGGTATATTATTCCGATCTGGGAGAAGTTTTTCCAGAACTTGAAAAAATTATAGCTCAAAACTCTCTTATTAATAATGTAAACAGGTATGAGATCGAACATAAAAAGAAGGGTGGGGAGATATTATATTTAGGCTTTTCTTTTTCCCCTCTTCGGGACAATTTAAATAATAATCTGGGAATGATAATTATCTTTCAAAATCTTACAAAACTTAAAGAAATGGAAGATCAGATAAAAAGGTCTGATCGCCTTGCCACTGTTGGCCGTCTTGCTGCCGGCCTTGCCCATGAAATCAGAAATCCCCTTGCTTCCATGAGTGGTTCCATACAAATTTTAAAAAATGACCCTGAAATTTCAACCTTAAACAAAAGCCTTATGGATATTGTCATAAGGGAAACGGAAAGGCTGGATCGTTTAATAAACGAATTTCTTCTCTTTGCATATCCTGGCAAAAGAAAAACAGAAAAGATAGACTTAATAAGCCTTTTGTTGGATACCCTTCAAACCTTAAAAAACGACCCCTTGTGGAATAACGATGTGGTAGTTGTTAAATCTTTGCAACATAATCTTTTTCTTGAAGGAGATGAATATCAGCTAAAACAGGTCTTTTTAAATATTTTTATAAACGCCCTTCAGGCTTTGCCAGGCAGGGGACAAATAAAAATTCTTTCAGAATATACCCATGATAAAGAATTTATAAAAATTACAATAACTGACAATGGTTCTGGCATTGCAGAAGAAAATATTAAAAAGATTTTCGATCCATTCTATACCACAAAAGAAAAGGGTGTGGGGCTTGGGCTTTCGATTGTCCATAGAATTGTGGAAAACCATCGGGGTCAAATAAATGTGAAAAGCAAGGCAAGTGAAGAAACATCCTTTACTATTTATCTACCAGAACACCAAAAATAATTTTAATAATAAAATTATTCATAAATTTTTTATTACAAATTTTTGTCCAAAAATTACAAATTTTGTTATCATTAATAGAAATTTGCTCTTTGAATTGAAATCAGTTATTTTTGATAACAATTGGTTCAACGCTCTATATAATCTTATCTTAATTGGTTGGCATAAATTTTGCTTACCCTTAAAACTTAAAAAGCAATAGTAAATTAAAATAAAAGGAGGTGAAAAAAATGTTAAAAAGAAAGGATAAAGGTTTTACCCTGATTGAGCTAATGATAGTTGTTGCAATCATTGGAATCCTTGCAGCCATTGCCATACCAAAC
>JAXHUS010000539.1:0-4075 GCA_034189305.1 Thermodesulfobacteriota bacterium
AATGCAATCTATAAGAATTGTTCTGCAAGAACCTTGATATTACCTGAATCTTTTGACTGTCTGATAACCAGCCCCCCATATATGAATGCCCTGGACTATAATAGAGACAATCGTTTAAGGCTATGGTTTATAAACCCTGGCTATTCGGTTTCTGATGAGAACGAAGTAATTAGAAAACAAGAATCTTTCAAAGAGGCTATGGTTTTATTGGCCCAAAGGGTGAATAAATCTTTAAAATCTGAAGGATATTGTGTAATTATTGTGGGAGAACGTATAGCAAACAAACCTAGAACACACCTGTCAAATTTTGTTTGTAACACAATTGGCGATAATGCTCCCTTACTGAAACTTCAAATGATTATGGAAGATGATATTCCTGATATCCGAAGGTCACGTCGTGATTACAGAGGTACAAAAATAGAACATTTTTTAATATTCCAAAAGGCATAGAATGCGAAAAAATTTACCGGATAAAGATATTTTTATCGGAAAAAAGGTGCCTGACCAACCAGGTGAGTACGTAATAATTGAGCACAGAGGATCTGGCATGAATGGTCATGTATTTCGAGCTCATTCTGATGAACTCAGGCGAGATATTGCTGTAAAAATTATTCCAAAACCAAACTTGGGGCCAAAGTGGAAACAAGAATTTCAGAAAGCTAATAGTTTACGCTCAACAGCGGTAGTTAAATTTTTCAGTGTAAATGAATGGTGTGACTCCGAACATATGATTGATTGCGTTGTATTGTTATCGGAATACATATATGGAAATTCTCTTCGTGAATATATCCAAAAAAACAAGAAGAATATATTTTTAGATTTTATAATGACTTTTTTAACAGAAATTTTCGGTCTTTTTCATGAATTAGATGAAATAAGAGATCAACATGGTGATCTACATTCCGGGAACATCTTGGTTGAAGACCGATCTGCATTATTAACTGGCTCACCTTATGCTTTCAGAATAACCGATTTTAGTGTTACTTCAGCGGCAGAAGGGGGAAATGTAAAAGATGATTATGAAAATCTTGCCTTTGTTCTAAAAGACCTTTTGGAAAATGTTGATTACCAGAACGCTGACTCTTTGGGAAAATACACCTTTAATATTCTCAATGATCATTTTCTTTCGAAACATTTAATGGAAAAAGATACCTCTATTGATCCTTATGCGCGTCGCCCTAAAAATCTTTTTGAACGACTTAATGAAATTGAATCTGATTTTGAAAAAAATGAAGCGGACAGAACTTTCAACAAAATAAAAGATCCTTTTGAATATCTCAGTTGTGAGCATTTTGGAGATTCACACAACTTATTAAGGACCCTTTATTCCGATCGTTTTCTTGGGCTATCTTCTATTGAAACAAGAAACAACCTTGTTCTTACAGGTCCTCGAGGTTGTGGTAAAAGCACAGTATTTAAAAGCCTGAGTCTTCCGCATCGTTTCATCATTGATGATGCCCGTCCCGATGAATTAACTTATGCTGGTATTTACTACAGATGTGATGATTTGTATTTTTCTTTTCCGCGGTATAGAATTCCTGACCGACCAGAAGCTTTTAATGTTCCAATGCATTTCGTAATTTCTACGCTAATCAGCGAGCTTTTCAATGCAATTAAAAAATGGGCATTACGATATTATGAGAATGAGTTTGAAAAGAAAGAGGAAAAAGTTTCCAAGTCTGCTTGGGAATTGTTGGAACTTAACCGTCCTCCTGAACCAGGTATTGATAGTTTTAAAGCTCTGTCAAATAGGCTCCAAAAAGAAAGGATCAGAGCCGCCCAAAAACAACGCTTTGCAAATGATCCTAAGCAGGGTTTTGGTTTCTACTTTGGCCCTGATATACTCATTAAAATATGTACTATGCTTACGGAAAACTTTTCCTTCTTTCAGAATCGACCCTTTTACTTTTTTATCGACGACTACTCTTCCCCTAAGATTACTACTGATCTTCAGCAAAATCTAAACCGACTTTTTATGCAACGCACATCTTCGTGCTTTTTTAAACTTTCCACTGAAAGCACTGTTAGTTATACTCGTAGCGACATCGATAATAAAGCATATGTAGAGGGCAGAGAATTTACGCTTATGAATCTTGGATTAAACTACATTCACGCGAAAGATAAAGAAAAGCTCCGATTTATTGAAGATATATTTAGAAGGAGATTAAAGGCGATCGACAACTATCCTGTTTCTGATCTTGATACGCTATTAGGGTCCTATGAAGGACCCAACTACAATGAAGCAGCTGAAATAATACGAAAAGGTAAAAAGGTCGAAGTCTGGGGAAAGGAGTCGCTTTGCAGGCTTTGTTGCGGTGATATTTATCACATTATTGATTTGGTAAAACAAATGGTTGTCAATATCGGGGGCACTGAAGGGCTTGCCCAAATTGAATCCTCACAAAAAATTTCATCTAAAGATCAAACAAAAGCTATAAGAGAACAGGCCGGCAACTTTCTAAAGGGTTTACGCATTTTGCCTAATGGCTCTCAATTGGTTGAAATTGTAAGTTCATTCGGCAATGTTGCGCATTCTTACCTTAAGCATAGAAATTCCAAAAATGTACAGACAAACCCACCGTGGCAAGCACATCGAATTGAACCGTATGAGCAATTGGCAATTTCTGACGAGGCCCAAAAAATATACGATGAACTTTTAAGGTATTCGGTATTTATTGAAGATGTAAGGGGAAAAAGCAGGCGAGGAAAAGTCGTGCCCAGGCTTTATTTAAGGCGGCTACTCATTCCACATTTTAATCTTACATTCAGTACACGCGATTCAGTTGGATTGGAACCAGATGAAATTCAGGAACTGCTACTGACACCTAAAGAATTTGAAAAAAGACATCTAATTAAAAAGGGATTAAATGAAGACCCTGATCAATTAAAATTTCCTGGTTTTGATAAGGAGGATTAACTTTGTTAAAGGTGCTTAGAATTGATAGAAAATTAGAGAAACTCGATAAGCCACCCTTGCTGTCTACTGACACTGTGCCTGTAAACAAAGATGATACTTTAATTGTATGTGCAGGATTTGAAGATAGAGCAATAAAAGCCTTAGATTCAGCTATAGAATCGGGACAAATTGGATTTTCTTTAGTTATAATAGAGTATCTGCCAGAAGTGCGTGAAAACAAAATTAATGAGATTATGAACAAATGCAAAGGGTTAGGCATATCATTTAATCGCTTGAGCTATGATCGAGCAAACCCTTTAGGTTTTGGAGACAAATTAGTAAGTATCTTGGAAAGGGATAGCGGTCGTATTTTTGTTGATATTTCAGGTATGTCCAGATTGCTTATAGTGCAGATATTGAGTAAGCTGGGGCAATTTCCTTTTGATTTTTCTAATGTCTCACTTTTATATACAGTTGCTTTGGAATATCCTCCAAATAAAAATAAAGTTAATGATGCTATTAAAAAAATGGAGAAAGATTCATTTTATTCAGCCATGTTTTTATCTTCTGGGATATTTGAATTAACAGTTGTGCCGGAATTATCTTCTGTATCTTTAGAAGGTCAGTCAATTAGAGTGGTTGCATTTCCATCCTTTAACCCAGATCAACTTGCTGCCTTACGAACCGAAGTTCAGGCGTCCTTTTTTACCCTAATTCATGGCATTCCACCTTTAAAAGAGAATGCATGGAGGCCCCAAAAAATCAAGGAACTAAACCGGACAGAGGAAATTACTAACCGAGAAGATATTGAAGTAAGTACATTAGAGTACCAGGAAACTTTGACAGCCTTGCTCAATATTTATGATAAAAATGGTGTGATGGAAAGGATAATCATTGCACCTACTGGGAGTAAAATGCAGACAGTAGCTGTCGGCATCTTCAAAGCCTTCATGGACGATATTCAAATAGTTTATCCAACACCTCGTCTTTTTCCAGAACCCAAAGAATATACTAAAGGAGTAAGGCAGTTGTATATCTTACACCTTGATTCTTTCTCAAAAATAAGACAGCAATAAAAGAATATGTTATGAGGAGATTGTGCGCAGACTTGCTCGGAATTGCGGGACGAAAGGGAAAAGGTGACGGTTCTATTTTCTCAGGCATCCTTTTGGATGAAAA
>JAXHUS010000054.1:0-2589 GCA_034189305.1 Thermodesulfobacteriota bacterium
TCCCATGGCTGATCATCTGGTTGTTCAAAATCATGAAATTAAAGATTGGTTTACAGGGTATAATAATTCCATCCAGATAATTCCCAATCCAGTTGAAATACCTTCGGAAAATTTAAAATCCACTCCTGAGATTTCATTACCCATGGGTAAGCTTTTGGTTGCCATGGGCCGTATGGTAAAACTAAAGGGATTTGATATATTAATTGAAATATTCGCACGACTTCATAAGAATCATAAGGACTGGAACCTGCTTATCATAGGAACCGGACATTTAGAAGAGGTATTAAAACAACAAACGAAACAATTGGGTATAAAGGAGTATGTTTACTTCCCTGGGAAAATAGTCAATCCTTTCTCTGTTTTGGTTCATTGCGATTTATTTGTCTTATCATCACTTTATGAAGGCTTTCCCAATGCCCTTTTAGAAGCAATGGCCTGTGGTTTACCGGTTATCAGCTTTGATTGTCCTTCAGGGCCCTCTGAAATTATCCAAAACGAAATTAATGGTCTTTTAGTCCCTGCTGAGAATAAAGATGCTCTGGAAAAAGCCCTTGACAAAATGATGCAAAATGAAGAGTTGAGGAAGAAGTTGGGAAGACAGGCAATAAAGGTTTATGATAAGTATACTCCAAAGAAAATAATGCCAATGTGGGAAAAACTATTATCTAAAAATCTTTAGAACAAAATTAATAATCATTAAATCCAATATCTTTGTGGGATTCTTTTAAAGAAATGGCGTTTTAGTAATTCTACTCTTTTCCTTATAGCAATTTTTTGTCGTAAGTTTTTAAAAAAATATCTGAGCCAATAATTAAAACAATAAATCCTGTCTATAATAAATATTTTTTCAAAACTAACCAACATGTATCCGTACTTAGATAATATATCACCTGCTATCCTTTGGAGTATTAAAATTTCTGCCTTGCTTAATTCATATCTCCATGCGTCAATCCTCTCTTTTAAAGGTTCTAAATTCAAATTTTTATGAAGATGTCTCTGGCTCTTGGAGATTTGGTTAAAATAATTGTTAATGCCCTCACTTTTTCTTTTCCCCGTTTCTAAAAAAGACAACAATTTATTTATTTCACGGTTTTCATCAATAATTAAGTCTTCATATTTTACAATATGCATCCATTTAGCCTGTGCATACTTATCCAATATTTTCGATACTTCTATGAAGCTCATTGCCGCAAAAAAAGGGGTGGTCTCCATGGGTTTTTTTGTTCTGCTATCCATGGATATTTTTTGTGAATTATAACACGCCCTTATATCCCTTAATATAAAAATAAACTTGGCATCCGGGAGTAAAGTTCTAATTGTCTCAATATGCTTTATATAATGGCCGGACTTATAAATAAATATTTTTGTATTGGTATTTTTAAAATATTCTTTTAAAATTATTCCTAAAAACTGGTTGAACGCAACTGGAAATTCAAGTGTCGAAATTTTTTTTTCAAGTACACTTCTGTCAATATTCCATGCAAGGAATTTTTCATCAGAATATAATTTATTCAGAATCTTTTCAATGTCCTCTGATGCCTTAAGGCTAAACTGGCTATATATTATTCCATCTGGCAAACGGGCTTCGGGGGTAACCCCTATATCTGAATATTCATCCAGCAATTTTGCCAGATAAGTTGATCCGGAACGGTTAAGATATGTTAAAAAAACAACCTGTTGCATCATCTTAGTTCAAAGTTTTTATTCTTTGCATGCCTTTATGTTTTCTCCTCTGATTTTTTTCATAATACCCATAATTCCAATTAATCGAATCTGACCCCAAACCTTTTTCATATATCCCTTTTCCCCTTCTGTAAAAAAATTAGTGGTAAAAAATATAAGGGGATAAGCAAATAAAATTAAAGCCTTTATGCTTATATCTGACCAAATATTGATTTCTGTTGTAACAAAAAGAGATAAGACGTATAATCCTACCCCTATATTTGTTATATAAAATAATCTTTTGAGATCAAAATGAAGCTCGTAAAATTTGGCTGAATAATACATTTTAAGCCCGTTCCATACAATATAAGAAATAAGGGTGGCAAAGGCCGCGCCAAGAATACCCCAATAAGGCACAAAAGCAAAATTTAACCCGAGATTTACAGCGGCACTCACAAGTAAGATACCCGAAATGTGATAAGGCTTATTCTTCATTCCCATTCCCCACCCAAGAAAAAGGCTGAGTGTGTGTTGGGCATAGGAGAAAGCAATAAACGGTACGATAATCCAACTCTGCCAGAATTCCTTTTGTCTTGCCAGTAAAACAATTATATCTTTGGAAAACATTGATATTCCAAGAGCCATAAAAATTACAAGAATATAAGAAAAAGTTGCTGATTTCCTTAGGAATCGCTTTTGTTCGGAAGGTTCTGATTCAAGTTTTCTTATAGTTGGGGTAGAACTAAATGAAAGTGGCATAAGCAACATTACTTCAATTATCCTTGCTATATTATAGCCAAATGAATATAAGCCCACACTGCTTACAGAATTGAATATGCGAAGTACGTATCTATCACCAGATTGAATCAATAAATTTGAATATCCTGAAACCAGCAGTGGATATCCAAATTTAAGTGGCTCTTTCAT